>NZ_JBIQLE010000005.1:0-176839 GCF_044464525.1 Pusillimonas sp. | reverse complement strand
CCGCCCCCCCACCATGTAGCGCAGGTGGGTCTTGGCCAGTTCATTTCCGGTCAGGTCGAGGGTGTCCAGGCCTTTTTTCCGGAACATGGCCGCCAGCTTCTCGGGCTCGCCGGCGGAATTGATCTGCACGCCCACGAACACGTGGGCACGCGCGGCGTCGGAAATGCGGTAATTGAATTCAGTGACACTGCGCTTGCCCAGGGCCTCGCATAAGTTGCGGAAGCTGCCGCGCTCTTCTGGGATGGTCAGCGCAAAAATCGCTTCACGCGCTTCGCCGACGTCGGCCCGGTCGGCCACGAAGCGCAGCCGGTCGAAATTCATGTTGGCGCCGCTGGTGATGGCCACCAGGGTCTTGTTCTTCCATTTGTTCTGCGCCGCGTAAAGCTTGGCTCCGGCCAGTGACAGAGCGCCCGCGGGCTCGAGCACGCTGCGCGTGTCCTGGAAGACATCCTTGATGGCGGCGCAGATGGCGTCGGTGTCGACGGCGACGAAGTCATCGACGTACTGGCGGGCCAGCTTGAAGGTTTCGCTTCCCACCAGCTTGACTGCGGTGCCGTCCGAGAATAGCCCGACGTCGTTCAGTTCCACCCGGCGACCGGCCTTGACGCTGCGCATCATGGCGTTGGAATCGACCGTCTGCACGCCGATGACCCGCGTTTCCGGACGTAGCTGCTTGATATAGGCGGCTACGCCGGCGATCAGGCCGCCGCCGCCGATGGGTACGAAGACCGCGTCGATGGGGCCGGAGTGCTGGCGGAGGATTTCCATGCCCACCGTGCCCTGGCCCGCGATGACGTCGGGGTCGTCGAAGGGGTGGACGAAGGTGAGCTTGTCTTTCTTTTCCAGCTGCATGGCGTGCTGGTAGGCGTCTGAATAGCTGTCGCCGACCAGTACGGTCTCGCCGCCCAGGGCCTCGACAGCGTCGATCTTGAGGCGCGGCGTGGTGGTCGGCATGACGATGACCGCGCGGCAGCCCAGCCGCCTGGCGGAAAGGGCCACCCCTTGGGCATGGTTGCCGGCCGAGGCGGCGATGACGCCGCGCTTGAGCTCGGCCGGCCCAAGATTGGCCATTTTGTTGTAGGCGCCGCGCAGCTTGAAACTGAAGACTTCCTGAGTATCTTCGCGCTTGAGCCAGACCTTGTTGTGGATGCGGGCTGAAATGAGAGGGGCGGATTCGAGGGGGGACTCGACGGCGACGTCGTAAACTTTTGAGTTGAGGATGCGCTTGAGGTAGTCGTTGGACATGGAAAGAGCGGGCCTGAGGATTGCGTGAGGCAAGAATATCACAGCGATCAAACGGCTTGAAACAGCGCTACACTTACGCGCTATGGAAGCCTGGCTGCGATCTTCGATTCATTGGTTGCTGGCGGCCCTGGCTTTGCCTCGGGTCGGGCTTAGCGCCATCTTCATAGTCAGCCTGGTCTCCGCCACCATTCTGCCGCTGGGTTCAGAGCCGGCGGTGTTCGGCTACGTCAAGCTATCCCCCCATATGTTCTGGCCGGCCGTGCTGGTTGCCACGCTGGGCAATACATTGGGCGGCATCATCAGCTACGCCATGGGGCTGGGCGCCGAAAAAGGCTACGAACGCTGGCGCGAAAAACACGGTCACCTCGACGTCGAGTCTCAGCGGCGCAAGTCGGCCGGGCGCTGGCATCGCCAGGTCAGTGCTTGGGTGCACAGATTTGGGCCCGCCGCATTGTTCTTCTCCTGGCTGCCCATCATCGGCGATCCCTTGTGCGTGGTGGGGGGCTGGCTCAAGCTGCCGTTCTGGCCGTCTGTTTTCTTTATGGCGCTTGGCAAGTTCCTGCGCTACGTGATCATGACGGGCGCATTGCTGTGGTTCTTTCCTGAGGCGATCAACGGCTGACCCGTAGCGGTTCGGGGTAAACCTGCGGCGGCGATGAAGTAAACTTACCGGTCACCAGCCAGGTTTCTTTTTCCATTGCCATGAACGCCCCTCTCGCCAGTCAATTGCTTGCCGCCAATGCTCAGTCGGCGGATGCGCCCCGCTTGCGCGAAATCCCCTACAACTACACCTCGTTCTCTGATCGCGAGATCGTGTGCCGTCTCCTGGGCGAAGAAGCCTGGCAGTGGCTGACCGATCTGCGCTCTGAGCGGCGCACGGGTCGATCGGCCCGTATGCTTTTCGAGGTGCTGGGCGATATATGGGTGGTCAGGCGCAACCCATATTTGCAAGACGACCTGCTGCACAGCCCCAAGCGTCTGCATGCGCTGATCGAGGCGCTGCGTCATCGCCTGGGCGAGATCGACAAGCGGCGGCAGGCCGACGCCTCCGAGCGTGACGAGCGGGTCGCCCGACTGCTGCAGGCTGCGCAAGGCGCACTGGCCCAGTTCGAATCCGAGTTCGAGCTTACCGCGGTGCTGCGCAAGAAGGTCATGAAGCGTTTGTCCCGGGTTACGGCCAAAGACAACATCAAGTTCGATGGCCTATCGCGCGTGTCCCACGTAACCGACGCCACCGATTGGCGGGTCGAGTACCCGTTCGTGGTGCTTACGCCCGATTCCGAGGACGAAATCGCCGCATTGGTGCGGGCCTGTATCTCGCTTGACCTCACCATCATTCCTCGCGGCGGCGGTACGGGTTACACGGGCGGGGCCATTCCGCTCACCTGGCGTTCGGCCGTCATCAACACCGAGAAGCTTGATACCCTGGGCGAAGTCGAGGCGGTCCCCATGCCCGGGCACGACGAGCCGGTTACCACGGTTTGGGCGGGCGCGGGCGTGGTCACCCGGCGCGTGGCAGAGGCCGCCGAGGCGGCCGGTTTCGTGTTCGCCGTCGACCCTACGTCGGCGGACGCTTCTTGTGTCGGCGGCAACGTTGCCATGAATGCGGGGGGCAAGAAGGCCGTACTGTGGGGCACAGCGCTTGACAATCTGTCATGGTGGCGCATGGTCGATCCCGATGGGAACTGGCTTGAGGTCAGCCGCCTGGATCACAACCTGGGCAAGATCCACGATGCCCCCCATGCCACCTTCAAGCTCGAGTGGTTCGACGGCGCCCAGCCTCCGGGAACCCGGCCCTTGCGCAGCGAAACCCTGGTTATCGAGGGCGCCCGCTTCCGCAAGGCGGGCTTGGGCAAAGACGTTACCGACAAATTCCTCGCGGGTTTGCCGGGCATCCAAAAAGAAGGCTGCGACGGCCTCATCACATCGGCACGCTGGATATTGCACCGCATGCCCGTGCATACCCGCACCGTCTGCCTCGAATTCTTCGGCCAGGCTCGCGATGCTATTCCATCCATTGTCGAGGTCAAGAATTATCTCGATACTGAAGGGCGGCGCATGGGCGCGATTCTGGCCGGCCTCGAGCATCTCGACGAGCGCTATCTGCGTGCAGTGGACTACTCAACGAAAAGCAAGCGGGGCGGTTTCCCCAAAATGGCCTTGTTCGGCGATATTGTCGGAGATGACCCCGACGCGGTGGCCGCCGCCGCCAGCGAGGTGGTGCGCATTGCCAATACCCGCCATGGCGAAGGTTTTGTTGCAGTCAGTGCCGAGGCGCGCAAGCGTTTTTGGCTCGACCGGGCGCGTACCGCCGCAATCGCGCGCCACACCAATGCCTTCAAGATCAACGAAGACGTGGTTATTCCGCTTGATCGCATGGGTGAATATACCGACGCGATCGAACGCATCAACATCGAGCTGTCCACCCGCAACAAGCTGCGCCTGCTGGACCAGCTCGAGCTGTTTCTTACTTCGGGTGAGCTGCCGGTGGGCAAAACCGAAGATCACGACGACGCCGAACACACCCGCGAAGATATTCTGCAAGAGCGCGTGCGCGATGCGGTCGCCACCTTGCGTGCGGTGCGCGAGCGCTGGAACTGGCTTTTGCTGAACCTCGACGAGCCATTGCACGAAAGCCTTGGGCGCATGCAGGATCTGGGCCTTGAAGACATCGAGCATCGCACGCTGGCGGCCCGCGTGGCGAAGCAGCCCGATGCCCATGTTTTCGACGTGGTGCAAGACCACACTATACGCATCTCCTGGAAGACCGAGGTGCGCGCGCTGATGGAGCGATATTTCGCCGGCGCCGATTGCGCCGCCGTGCTCGCCGAAATCCAGGCCATCCACGACCGGGTCTTGCGCAGCCGGGTGTTTGTCGCTTTGCACATGCATGCCGGCGATGGCAACGTGCACACCAACATTCCCGTCAACTCCGACGACTACGAGATGCTGCGCGAAGCCAACGAGACCGTGGCGCGCATCATGAAGATCGCCCGCGACCTGGATGGCGTCATTTCCGGCGAGCATGGCATCGGGCTGACCAAGTACGAGTTTCTTACGCAAGAAGAGCTCCAGCCTTTCCAGGATTACAAACAGCGGATCGACCCGCAGGGCCGCTTCAATGCCGGCAAGCTGATGCCGGGGGCTGATCTGCGCCACGCCTGGACCCCCAGTTTCAATCTGCTCGGGCATGAATCGCTGATCATGCAGCAAAGCGAGATCGGCGCCATATCATCGGCCATCAAAGACTGCCTGCGTTGTGGAAAGTGCAAGCCCGTCTGTGCCACCCACGTTCCACGGGCGAACCTGCTTTATTCACCGCGCAACAAGATTCTGGCCACCTCGTTGCTGATCGAGGCCTTTTTATATGAAGAGCAAACTCGACGCGGCGTGAGCCTGAAGCATTGGGGCGAGTTCGAAGACGTGGCCGACCACTGCACCATCTGCCACAAGTGCTACAACCCTTGCCCTGTGGATATCGATTTTGGCGACGTTTCCATGGAGATGCGGGCGTTGCTGCGGCGCATGGGCAAGAAGTCGTTCAATCCCGGTACGACCGCCGCCATGTTCTTCCTTAATGCCAAAGACCCTCGTGTCATCAAGGCTACGCGCACTGCCATGATCGATGTGGGCTACAAGGCCCAGCGCCTGGCCCACAATCTTCTGGCTGCGCCGTCGCGCAAGCAGGTCGAGCACCCTCCGGCCACGGTCGGCAAAGCGCCCATCCGCGAGCAGGTCATTCATTTCGTCAATCGCAAGATGCCGGGCGGTCTGCCCAAGCAAACGGCCCGTAAGCTGCTTGACATCGAAGACCCCGAATACGTGCCGATCATCCGTGATCCGGCCACTACCTCGCACGATACCGAAGCCGTGTTTTATTTTCCGGGTTGCGGCTCCGAGCGCCTGTTCTCTCAAGTAGGCCTGGCTACCCAGGCCATGCTGTGGCATGCCGGCGTTCAAACTGTTCTGCCCCCGGGCTATCTGTGCTGCGGCTATCCCCAGCGCGGCAACGGCATGAATGACAAGGCCGAGAAGATCATCACCGATAACCGGGTGCTGTTCCATCGCATGGCCACCACGCTTAATTATCTGGACATCAAGACCGTGGTGGTCAGCTGCGGCACGTGCTACGACCAGTTGGCGGGGTACGAGTTCGACAAGATCTTCCCCGGCTGCCGCCTGATCGACATCCACGAGTACCTGCTCGAAAAAGGCATACGGCTCGAAGGGGCCACAGGCGTTCGCTACATGTATCACGATCCATGCCATACGCCCCTGAAGCTGCAAGACCCCATGAAAACGGTCAAGTCCCTGGTGGGCGATGGCGCCATCCGCACCGACCGCTGCTGCGGTGAATCGGGCACTTTGGCCGTTTCGCGTCCCGACGTCTCGACCCAGGTGCGTTTCCGCAAGCGCGAAGAGCTGGCCAAGAATGAATCCGCTTTGCGAACCGATGGCTACCAGGGCGAGGTCAAGATGCTGACTTCCTGTCCGTCATGCCTGCAGGGGCTTGCGCGCTTTCAAGGCGATACGGGCATGGACGCCGATTACATCGTGGTCGAGATGGCTCGCCATATATTGGGCGAAACCTGGATGGAAGACTACGTGAAGCAGGCGAACGGGGGCGGGATAGAGCGCGTTCTAGTCTAAAGCCAGAAGCTGTTGCGGCCGCCACATCATTGGTGGCCGGGGCAGGCCGGCCCTTGGGCGATTGTCGGCACGCGGCGTGGCCGGCTGCCTGGCTCAGGCCATTGATTCGTCTGGGGCGGCCACCCGCGATGCGGGAAACTCTAACGAGAACAAGCTGCCGGCGCCCAGGCGGCTGCGGATATTCAGTTCGGCGTCGTGGCGCATGGCGACGTGCTTGGTGATGGCCAGGCCCAGGCCGGTGCCGCCAGTGGCGCGCGAGCGGCCACGGTCGACGCGATAAAAGCGTTCGGTCAGTCGAGACAGGTCATGGGCGGCGATGCCGATGCCGGTGTCCTGAACCGAATAGCAAGCAGTGCCGGATTCAGTCAGGTACCAGCTTACGGTGATGGTGCCGTCCTTGGGCGTGTAGCGCACGGCATTGGTAAGCAGGTTTTCGATACCGGAAGCAAGCTCTGATTCAATGCCGGTTACGTACAGCTCGGTGTTCACGTTTTCCACAAACACATGCTGGTCCTTGGACAAGCTGTGCGCGCGTTGCAAGGCAATGTCGATCAGGTTGCTGACTTTTACGGGCACGCCTTGGCTTGATGGCGACGACTCGAGCGTGGAGAGCGTGAGCAAATCGTCGACGATGGCTTGCATGCGCCTGGCCTGGTCTGTCATGAGGGTGTGGTATTGCTCACGTTGCTCGTCGGTGATCGATTGTGCGGGTATATCGTGCAGGGTCTCCAGAAAGCCTGCAAGCACGGTCAGTGGAGTGCGCAGTTCGTGCGATACGTTGGCCACGAAATCCTGGCGTGTGGTTTCCAGTTTTTCCAGCTGCGTCACGTCGCGGGTAACGACAAGGAACTGGTTGACGCCGTACTGGGTAAGTTGAACCAGCAGCGAGCGGTCCCGGCCCTCGCGGGTGACATGCAGCAGCAAGGGCTCGGACCAGTCTTCCTTGCGGGCGTAGTCGGCAAACTCGGGGCTTCGCAGGATGTTGAAGATGCTGAAACCCCGGTCGATCTCCATGTTCAGCCCGGTATGTTCGGAGGCCATCGGATTGCACCAGGTGACGGCCATTTCTTCGTCGAGCGTTATTGCTCCGTCGGGCAGGGCGCCGGCGGCAAGCATAATGCTGTCGACGTGCCGGTTCAGCTCATCAATTTCGCGGCGGTTGGCGCGCAGCTTGCGGTAGATGGGCGCCAGGATTTCGTCCCAGGGCCCTATCGAGGGCGGGGGCGGGTCTTCGACGTTCTTGACCCATCTTGATATCTGGGACAACTGAATGCCGCTGATCAGAATCATGCTCACCAGGCCGAATGTCAGAATAGACCACCCGACAACCGGGCTTACCCATAAGCCGCATATCCAGGCCACAAACGCCCAAAGACAGATCGTGATAAGGGTTTTTGTCATGCTTGGGTCGTTGTAGCTGAGGTCGTAACAGTTGGGTGTTGATCAGTTTTCGTATGCCGGCCGTTGCACGGCAAACCGGTAGCCGGCTCCACGCACGGTTTCGACGTGGCTGTCGTGGCCGGTGGGCTCCAGCGCTTTGCGCAGCCGCCTGATATGTACGTCAACCGTGCGCTCTTCGACGAAGACGTGGTCTCCCCACACTTGATCGAGCAGTTGGGCGCGTGAAAATACCCGCTCGGTGTGGGTCATGAAAAAGTGCAGGAGGCGGAACTCAGTTGGGCCCAACGAGAGGCTTTGGTCATTACCATTAACGCGGTGGGTTGCCGGATCCAGCGTCAGTGTACCTATTTTTATGATGTCGTCGGTAAGCTGGGGGGCGCGTCTTCGCAGAACAGCCTTGATGCGGGCCATGAGTTCCCTGGGCGAGAACGGCTTGGTGATGTAGTCGTCTGCGCCTGCCTCGAGACCTTCGATCTTGTCATGTTCGGCTCCCTTGGCGGTAAGCATGATGACCGGAACCTGGCAGGTACGTTCATCGCTGCGCAACTTCTTGGCCAAGGTGATGCCCGACGCGCCCGGCAGCATCCAGTCCAGCAAGATGAGATCAGGCAGCTCTGCGCGGATCAGAATCTGGGCTTGTTCGGCGTCGTACGCACGCAATACCTTATGGCCGGCGTAGCTCAGATTGACGGAAATCAGTTCCTGAATGGCCGGTTCGTCTTCGATGACTAGGATGGTCGTGCTCATGGCTTCTGGATCTTCTCGGTAAATATCTGGATCGGATGAGGGATTGCATGCCATCTTATGGCTTGAATATTACAGGTTTGTGAATGCTTGACTGAATCTCCGGGGCGGCGTGTGGGCGTTTGCGGTGATTGCGGCTATTTGTCCACCCGGCTCTCTTGTGCCTCTGGTGCGGGTTTCATCTAAAATGGTTGATCCAAGCACCCCAAAGCACCCATGCCATGCAAGATTCAAGCTCCTCCGGCGATTCCGGTAAATCCACCACCCATTTCGGCTTTCAAACCGTCGAAGAGGTTGAAAAGGCGCGTAAGGTGGCAGAGGTCTTTCATTCAGTAGCGGCCAAGTACGACGTCATGAATGATCTGATGTCGGCCGGCCTGCATCGGGCGTGGAAGGCATTTACCATCGCCCGTGCCGACGTTCGCACCGGCATGAAGGTGCTCGACATCGCCGGCGGTACAGGTGATTTGTCCAAGGCGTTTGCCAAGCGGGTGGGCCCCAGCGGTCAGGTGTGGTTGACGGATATCAACGATTCCATGCTGCGAGTGGGGCGCGACCGCATGGTCGATGCGGGCTTGCTTCTGCCCACCGCCGTGTGCGATGCCGAGAAGCTGCCGTTTCAAGACGGCTATTTCGATCGCGTCAGCGTAGCCTTCGGTTTGCGCAACATGACGCACAAAGACCGCGCCCTGGCCGAGATGCGCCGCGTGCTCAAGCCGGGCGGCAAATTGCTTGTGCTTGAGTTCTCTCGTGTTGCCAAACCATTGGCTCCCGCCTACGACTGGTATTCGTTCAATGTGTTGCCTTGGCTGGGCAAGAAGGTGGCCGGCGACGAAGAAAGCTATCGTTATCTGGCCGAGTCCATCCGCATGCATCCCGATCAAGAGACGCTTGTCGACATGATGCGCCATGCCGGGCTGTCGCGGGTACGTTATTTCAACCTGACTGCCGGCCTGGTGGCCTTGCACGAAGGCGTCAACCTGGGCTGACTGCGGCAGTAGTGTATTCGCCTCTTGCATAAGTGGACCCCGCTTTCGCCACGAGGGTGGACGCCGTATTTTCTTCTTGGGCGGCGGCAAAGAGGGTAAAGGAACTTTCTGTTGGGCGAACGATCATAACTACGTTAATATTCAGGTTATCGTAAGTTGTGCGGCCCGGCGGGCTGCTTTCCCACCCGAACCCGTTTTACTTCCTTGCCGGCTTGTTCTTCAGGTCGGGCGGACCACACAGGAGCATTCAATGAATAAACGGTTTTCCCGTTTTATGGCCATGGCCCTAATAGCGATCAGCGCTGTGGGCATGGTGGCTGTTTCCTTCGACGCCGAGGCCCGTCGTTTCGGAGGCGGCAAAAGCTTCGGCAAGCAGTCGTCCCGCGTAACCCAGAATCAGCCTGCGGCTGCGGCGCCGCCTGCAGCCACCACGACGCAACGCAGCGCTTCGTCGGCCGCCGCTCCGGGCGCAGCAGCCGCGGGTACGGCCGCCAGAAGCGGCATGTCGCGTTTTCTCGGGCCTTTGGCCGGCATCGCCGCCGGCTTGGGCATCGCCGCGTTGCTTTCCCATCTTGGGCTGGGCGGCGCCTTTCTCGAAATGATGTCCAGCCTAATCCTCATCGGCCTGGTCATTTTCGCCATCATGTTCATCGTGCGTCGTCTGCGCGGCCCCCGCGCCGCACATCAGTCGGCGGGCGGCATGCGGCGCGAAGGCATGGGCGCATCCGAGTGGTCCCGTCCCGCTTCGGCGCCGGCAGCGGCTCCCGCTCCGATGCCGGCCGCAGAGCCGGCCCCGGTGGCGCAGCAGCCCCAAGAGGGCTGGTTCATCCCGCAGGGCTTCGACACCGCTGCGTTCCTGGCCAATGCCAAGCAGCAGTTCATCGCCATCCAAGGCATCTGGGACAGCGGCGACGTCGACCAATTGGGCGAATACCTTACCGACGACCTGATCGCCGAGTTCCGTCCCCAGGTCCAGGCGCGTGAAGGCCGGCCCGAGCATACCGAGGTCGTGCTGCTCAATGCGGAACTCCTGGGCATCGAGCCGGTTGCGGGCGGCCACCTTGCCAGCGTGCGCTACTCGGGCATGCTGCGTGAAGCGCCCGGCGCCGAGGCGTTCCGCTTCGAAGAGGTCTGGAACCTCTACAAGGCCGACAATGCGGGCTGGCTGTTGGCCGGCATCCAGCAGATTCCGGGTCAGCAGGCAAACTGATCGTCTTTTCGCGGGCCGTTTTGGCGGCGGTGTCCGCGCGCTGTTTCCATCCTGGCACTCCAAATACGCACATCGCGTTATTTGGAGTGTTTTTTCCTGAGTGGAGCTGTCGGCTTCAAATCGCCAAAACCGTTAAACTTAGGGCCTGATACCTTTAATAAGGGCTGCCGCAGCACTGCGGTCTCCGTTCCTCATGCTCGCTTTTCCGCCTTTACCCGCCCCAGCTTCGGTATGCGCCCGTTTGCTCAACAGCTTGTTGCGCCGCGAAGACTGGGCCAAAGAGCGTCTTGAGCGTCACGCGGGCAAGTCGGTGCGTTTTGTGGCCGCTCCATGGCAGATCAGCTTGTCTATCCGGGCCGACGGCTTGGTCGAAGCCTCTGATCAGGCCATTGTTCCCGACGTAACCCTTACCCTGCCCGGCGACAAACTTGCCCAGGTGCCTGCCATATTGCGACGCGGCGATACAGATGAGATAACCGCGCTGCTGCATATCCAGGGCGATGCCGGCTTGGCCCAAGTGGTATCCGAGCTGGCGCGCGGCTTGCGCTGGGATGCAGAAGACGATCTTGCGCGGGTGGTGGGCGATGTGGCGGCGGTGCGCCTGATGGGCGTCGCCCGCGGGCTGGCCAAGGGGGCCGAGCGTTCGGTAACACGAATGGCCGAAAACGTCGGCGAATATCTTGCCGAGGAAAACCCGCAAGTATTGGGGCGGTACGCCTTTGAAGATTGGCGGGGCCGCCTGGATGCCATGGGCCAGCGCCTGCTCCAGCTCGAGCGCCGGGTCGAGCGTTTAGAGCAGTACGGCGTCCGCGCGGGGCGGGCATAACCATGCTTACGCTGTGCCGCCTTGTACGTATTGTCTTAGTTTGTCTGCGCTATCGCCTTGATGAACTGGTGCTTTCCAGCATCAAGCACCCCCTGGCCTACAGCCTGCTGAAAATCGTGCGGTTTGGCCGGCCGCCCCGCATGGCGCGCGGCGTACGCTTGCGCTTGGCGCTCGAAGCCCTGGGGCCTATATTTGTCAAGTTTGGGCAGGTGCTTTCCACTCGTCGCGACCTTATCCCCCTGGACGTCGCCATCGAGCTGGCGTTGTTGCAAGACCGTGTTCCGCCATTCCCTTCCGACCAGGCGGCGGCATCCATCGAGGCAGCCCTGGGGGCTTCGCCCCATACCTTGTTCCAGCATTTTGAGAAGGACCCGGTTGCATCCGCGTCGGTGGCCCAGGTGCATTTTGCCGTAATGCATGACGGGCGCGAGGTAGCGGTGAAAGTATTGCGCCCGGGCATGCTCAAGGTCATCGACAAAGACCTGGCCTTGATGCGTATTTTGGCGGGCATGGTCCAGAGGCTGGTGGCGGACGGCAGGCGACTCAAGCCCCGGGAAGTGGTCGCCGAGTTTGATAAATACCTGCACGACGAACTTGACCTGATGCGCGAGGCCGCCAATTGCAGCCAGCTGCGGCGCAATTTCGGCCCCGATACCGGGCGCCACCATTTGCTGATGGTCCCCGAGGTGGTTTGGGAGCTTACTTCCAACACAGTCTTTACAATGGAGCGGATGCGGGGCATTCCCGTCAGCCAGCTCGACAAGTTGCGTGATGCCGGAGTAGACATCGAGCTGCTGGCGCGCACCGGCGTCGAGATTTTCTTCATGCAGGTATTTACCGACGGATTTTTTCATGCCGACATGCATCCCGGTAATATCTATGTGTCAGACGCTCCCGATACGCTCGGACGCTACATCGCGCTTGATTTCGGCATTGTGGGTTCTTTGTCGGAACACGACAAAAACTATCTTGCGCAAAATTTCCTGGCGTTCTTCAGGCGAGACTACCGGCGAGTGGCGCAGTTGCACATCGAGTCGGGTTGGGTGCCGCCCGAAACGCGCGAAGAAGAGCTTGAAGGCGCGGTGCGTGCGGTGTGCGAGCCTTATTTCGACCGCCCGCTTGCGGAAATATCCCTGGGCCAGGTGCTGATGCGCCTGTTCCAGACCTCGCGGCGCTTCAACGTCGAGATTCAGCCTCAACTGGTACTGCTGCAGAAAACCCTGCTCAACGTTGAGGGAATGGGGCGCGAACTAGACCCCAATCTCGACCTCTGGAAAACTGCCAAACCCTATCTTGAGCGCTGGATGCGAGAGCGGGTGGGTTTTGCGGGCCTGCGCCAGCGCTTGGAACAAGAGGCCGTGCAATGGGGGCAAATGTTGCCTCAACTGCCGCGCCTTACGTACGCAGCGCTTGCCCGGCCCGATGTACAGCCCCGATTGCACGCCGAGCTGCAGCGCTTGCGCAAGGCGCAAGAACACACAAACCGCCTGCTGATCGTGTTCGCTGCAACGGTGGCGGTGGCAATCGGTGTTGCAATTTGGGCACTTGCAGCCCAATGAATTGGGTATTACGCTTTATTGCATGAATTTGTCAAGTTCAAGTTTTATGCTGGCGGGGCAAGACCCGGGCTTGACGATAACGCTTGCGCGGATTTCCCAGCGCAGGTGATTCACGAAAACGAAGAGAGATTCCTATGCTTTATCCTGAATTGTTCAAATCAATGGAAGCGGTGCGCTGGAACATGGGCTCCGATATTCCCTGGGATCAGTTCGAAGCAAGTAAGTTGTCGGACGAGCAGGCCTACACGATCAAGATGAACGCGATCACCGAGTGGGCGGCCTTGCCGGCAACCGAGATGTTCTTGCGCGATAACCGTGATGACAGCGATTTCTGCGCTTTCATGTCGATCTGGTTTTACGAAGAGCAAAAGCACTCTCTGGCCCTGATCGAATACTTGCGGCGCTTCCGCCCCGAGCTGGTTCCCACCGAGGCCGAACTGCATAAAGTGCGCTTCGAGTTCGATCCGGCTCCGGCGCTCGAGACGCTGATGCTGCACTTTTGCGGCGAGATCCGCCTTAACCACTGGTATCGCCGCGCGGCCGACTGGCACAGCGAGCCCGTCATCAAGGCGATCTATAAGATCATCGCTCAAGATGAGGCCCGTCATGCAGGCGCCTACCTGCGCTACATGAAACGCGCCCTTGTGCACCAGGGTCAAGATATCGGACAAACCGCCCGCCTGGCTTTTTCCAAGATCGGCGTTCTGATGGCATCGGCCCATCGCACGCCCCAGGCGCTGCATCCGACGAACCTGCACGTGAACAAAGACATGTTCCCGAACGACACGGTGCAATCGAAGTTGCCCAGCCCGGGCTGGCTGGAAAACTGGCTCGACAACCAGATCTGCTTCGATAAAGAGTGGGAAGGTAAAGTTAGCGCCCGCATCTTGCACAACCTGTCGTTGTTGATGGATTCCACTTTCAATACCGTGCAAGATCTCAACCGCTATCGCAAGAGCCTGACCAAGGGCCAGCCGGCGCCGGCCGGCGCATGAGCGTCCGCTTCGAAGCCAAGGTGCTGACGCGCGAAGATTGCGTCGCCCGGGCCGATGCTTTGGCTCGACCGCTGGTGTTCACCAACGGGGTCTTCGATATTTTGCATCGGGGCCATGCGAGCTATCTTGATGAAGCGGCACAGTTGGGGGCAACCCTGGTGGTTGCGGTCAATACTGATGCCTCGGTGCGGCGTCTCGGAAAAGGCGCCGACCGGCCGCTTAATACTGAAGCCGACCGGGCGGCGCTTCTGGCTGCGTTGGGCTGTGTTTCGTTCGTGACCAGCTTTGATGAAGACACGCCGGCCGAGCTGATCGCCCAGCTGCGGCCCGACATTATCGTGAAGGGCGGCGACTACGACATGCAGGCGCTGCCTGAAACGGCGCTGGTCGAATCGTGGGGTGGTCGCGCGGTGGCGATTCCGTTTAAATTCCAGCGCTCGACTACTGCGCTTGTGCGGAAGATTCGTTCCTAAGGGGTCTTTCTTCCAGCAGCGTGTTGATGGCGACGATGTCTTCGTCGCTTAGGATGCCGCTGGCGGCTTTCAGGCGCAGGCTGTTCATCAGAGTGTCGTAACGGGCCCGGGACAGCGCGCGCCGCGTTTCGTACAGCTGTTGTTGGGCGTTGAGAACATCGATGTTCACCCGCACCCCAAGTTCATATCCCGTACGGTTGGCCTCAAGCGACGCAAGGCTTGATTTCTCGGCTGCGCGTAGAGCCTCGATGCGTGACAGCCCCGAGGTAACACCGGAAAAATACTGCTGCGTCGATTGCACCGCCTGGCGCTTGGCTGCTTCGTGGATATACCGGGTTTGTTGCAGCCTGGAAGTTTGCTCGCGAACTTGCGAGGAAATTTCCCCGCCGCTGAATATGGGTATGGACAGTTGCAGCCCCACTGCGGAATCGAGCGAGCGCGGCCCGCTGCGCTGTCCGTAGATGCCGCGGTCGCTGGCGCTGCCCGTTTGCGCATAGAGGCTTAGCGTGGGGTAGTGGCCGCTTTTGGCGATATCGATCTGTTTTTCGACGATGAGGGTTTCCAGGTGGGCGCGCGCAACGTCAAGGCTGGCTTGGGACGACTGGGCGGTCCAGTCTTCGAGCCGTGCCGGGGAAGGCGGCGGTAAAGAGGTGTCGGAAGCCAGGCCCAACAAAGTACGCGGGCGTTCGCCGATGATTTTGGCGAGTTGGTCTTCGTTCACCTGAAGGGTGTTGCGGGCCTCGATTTCGGAGGCGTTGAGCAGGTCGAGCCGCGAACGGGCTTCGTGGATGTCGGTGACAGTGGTGGCGCCAAGCTGGAAGCCGTGTTCGGCGGCTTCAAGCTGGGTTTCTACGGCTCTTTTCTGGGCCTGGATGGTCTCTAGCGTGTCTTGGCTTGCCAAGACGTCGAAATACGCTTGCGACACCCGCAATATCAAGTCTTGGTAGGCTTGCTGCAAGGCCAGGTCGGCCGAACTGGCAATATATTCGGATTGTCGAAGCTGGCTCCATCTGCCAACGTCGATGACCGGCTGGGTAAGGGTAAGAGCCCACAGTCCGACGCGTTGAGTTTCGTGGTGTTGCATGTTATGGGTGCGTCGCACGTCGACGATTTCCCCGGCTGAATCCAGCGTGACATAAGGCAGCAGCTTGGCGCGAGCCTGGGGGATTCTTTCTTGGTCGGCGTTGCGTCCGGCGCTTGCGGCGGCATAAAGGGGGTCGCGTTGCAGGGCGGCCGCCCAGATTGACAGGAGGTCTTGGGCGGATGCCGGAAGGCAGGCTGCCAAGCACAGTGCCGCGACGAGGTAGCGCATCGGGCTTCGCAGCATCTAAAACTTGAACTGCGACACTGCGGTACCGCGCAGTGGCTTGATGACAGTGTCGAAAACGCCCTCGGTATCGAAGCTGGCGGCGCTGGTGCGTGTGATGCGGCAGGCGGTCATGACGGGTTGTGTGCCGACCACGACGACCATGCGGCCGCCGATGCTTAGCTGGTACTTGAGGGCGTCAGGTACGGTGGGTACGGAACCTGTCAAAAGGATGGCATCGTATTCTGCGGTGCCCCAGCCTGCATGCGCGTCGCCTATCTCGACCTTGACGTTGTCGATCTGGTTACGGCTAAGATTTTCAGAGCCGAAGGCGGCGATGCGGCTGTCAATTTCGATACTGGTAACCTGCTGCGCCAATCGAGCGAGAAGGGCGGCCTGGTAGCCGGAGCCGGTGCCGATCTCGAGCACGCAATCGGTGGGCTCGAGCTGCAGTTCTTGGATCAGCCGTGCTTCAACCTTGGGGGTGAGCATGGTTTCGTGTGTATCGACAGCACTGACGACAAGCGGAAGCTCGACGTCGGAGAACGCCAACGCCCGCATCCGAGGGGGAACGAAGCGCTCGCGGCGCACGTCGAACAGAGCCTGCAGCACCTTGTGGTCTTGCACCAGCCAAGGGCGGATTTGCTGTTCGATCATGTTGAAGCGAGCAAGTTCTGTGTCGGATAGTCCGGTTGCGGTCATAACGTCATGTAAAGAAAGAAGAATGAACTGGTCTCATTGTACCGATTCTGTGTGGTTTGGTTACACCGCGCGGCTTGGCGCGGCCTGCTACCACCATGCGTGGAAATGATGCACCGGACCGTGTCCCGAGCCAACCTGAAGTTTATCCGCATGCTGTATCGCCGTCACTAAATAAGCCTTGGCCTGTTGGGCGGCTTCGGGCAGGTCGCCGGTCTGGGGCAGCAGTGCGGCCAGCGCTGCGGACAGTGTGCAGCCGGTGCCGTGGGTGTTGCGGGTGTCGATACGGCGGCCCGGCAGTTCTATCATGCGGTCGCCATCGTGCAGAACGTCGATGGTGTCGGACCCTGGCAGGTGGCCGCCCTTGAGGAAAACCCAACGCTCGCCCGAGTGGTTGAGCAGGCGGCGCAGCTTTTCTGCGACCCGGCGCATGTCGCGCAGGTTGTCGGCGGCCGAGCTTTGGACCAGTACGCCGGCCTCGGGCAGGTTGGGGGTGAGCACGGTTGCCAGTGGCAACAGGCTTTCTCGCAATTCGTCGATGGCGCTTCGCTCGAGCAGGGCATCGCCGCTTTTGGCGATCATGACCGGGTCAAGCACGATGTGGGCGGGCTTCCAGTGCGCCAGTCTTTCGGCAACGGTGCGTGTGACGGCTTGCTGGCCCAGCATGCCTATTTTGACGGCGTCTATGCGGATGTCGGCAAACAGGGTGTCGATCTGTTGAGCGACAAACTCGTGCGGGACGGGGCTGATCGCTGTGACGCCCTGTGTGTTCTGGGCGGTAAGCGCCGCCACCACTGCCATGCCATAGGCGCCCAGTGCGCTCATGGCCTTGACGTCGGCCAGTACGCCGGCGCCGCCGGACGGGTCTACGCCGGCGATGGAAAGGGTGTTGGGATTCATGTGTTGTTGGATGCGAGTGTCGGGCTGCTAGCGCGACTGGATCAGGCCCTCGGTGGGCGAACTGGGGTCTGCGCTGTAGAACTTTCGTGGCATGCGGCCGGCCAGATGTGCTTCGCGGCCGGCTTCAACGGCTTTTTTCATGGCGCTTGCCATCAGGATTGGATTGCGTGCGCCGGCAATGGCGGTGTTCATCAGGACGCCGTCGCAGCCGAGTTCCATGGCGACGGCGGCATCAGAGGCGGTGCCCACGCCGGCGTCGACGAGCACCGGCACGTTGGATTGGTCGATGATGAGGCGCAGGTTCCAGGGGTTGAGTATTCCCATGCCGGAGCCGATGAGGGAGGCCAGGGGCATGATGGCCACGCAACCGATGTCTTCGAGCATGCGGCACTGGATGGGGTCGTCGGCGCAGTAAACCATGACCTTGAAGCCGTCTTCGACCAGGGTTTTGGCGGCTTGAAGTGTTTCGGGCATGTTGGGGAAGAGGTTGTTCTGATCGCCCAGCACTTCGAGCTTGACGAGGTCGTGGCCGTCGAGCAGCTCGCGCGCCAGGCGCAGGGTGCGAACGGCGTCGTCGGCGGTGTAGCAGCCGGCGGTGTTGGGCAGGATGGTGTACCGGGAGGGGGGCAGGAAGTCGAGCAGGCTGGGCTCGTCGGGATTCTGGCCGATATTGGTGCGCCGGATGGCGACGGTGACGATTTGTGCGCCGCTGGCCTGGATGGCGCTGCGGGTTTCTTCGAAGTCTTTGTATTTTCCGGTGCCGACCAGCAGGCGTGAGGTGTATTCGCGGCCGGCGAGCTTGAAGGTGTCTGTATGAGTCATTTACGAGAGGTGTGGCATTGGGGCGCCGGGATGTCGCGCGATCAGGTTGATGCGGTGCCGGCGTGCCGTATGTGAAAGGTTTGCTGCTGTCAATGTAAAAGGATAATGCATTTGGTGGGGTTTGTGCAGGGTGGGCTTGCTCTCCTGGGAATTGCTGCGGGGGCTGGAGTGCAGCGTGGCGCGTGAATGCTGGGTCTTTAAGGCGGCTCGGGGCGCTCCGGCATTTTGGGCGCCGCTCCCGGCGGCCCGGCTTTGCCGGGCTTCCCTCGCACGCAGGTGGTTTTGGGCGCCCCCCGAACTCGCGGCGTCGGACCGGTGGTCCGACAGGCGTGCCGCTCAGACATGCGGGGGGCTTGCCTCCCAAAACCACCCGCGTGCGAGGCTTGGTCGGACGTCGCCCAAAATGCCGAAGCGCCCCGAGCCTGGAGCTGGGGAAACTTGAAACCTTGAAACTCTGCAAGAGGTGATGGTCCGAGTTCTTGTACCTTGAAACCCTGAAAGAGGCGCTGGACCGTGTTCTTGTTCATGCGGGCCGATGTGCCACGATCCAGTAGCTGAGCGACGGCGGCTCTTTGATCATCGCTTTGACGGGCTGTGCGAGAGCGGCGTTGACGCGAGGGACGGCTTTGGTGAGCTTGGCTACGCCGTACGCTGCAGGGATGCCGCAGTACAGGCACAACCTGCAGATTGAGAAATCCCGAAACTCGAAACTCGAAACTCGAAACCCGAAACCGGAAACCCGAAACCCGAAATGCCGAAATGCCGAAATGCCGAAATGCCGAGACGCCGAGACGCCGAGACGCCGAGACGCCGAAGCGCTGGATATTTGACTGCCGTGCATAGGATAAATAGTTCAGCATTAAAGCTGCTCAACGTTGAGCTTATTGGTGTGTCTGGAGCATGCTTATTCTTCGGGCTGCGTTCTAGTGTGTTCCAAGACGCGGCATATCTCGGTTGTGGCTTCGATCAGCCTTGGGCCTGGACGGAAGAGGGCATCCGGGTTGATGCCGTACAGATGGGTGCCTGCGGCGGGGGTGAGGCCTAGTTTGGCCCAGCGGTCTTTGGCCCGTTGTTCTTGCAGGGGGGTCGTGCCGGCGATGAGTATGACCTGGGGATGCTTTTGCAGGACATGTTCGGGGCCCAGTGGTAGCGCTGCCAAGCGGCTGTTGTCGAAGATGTTGACGCCGCCGCAGATGCGTAGGGCGTCGTTCAGCATGGTGTCGTGGCCGACTGCGTACAAGGGCGTGTGGCCAATTTCTATGAAGACTCGTAGTGCTGGTCGATTGGCGTATTGGTTTTCCAGTGCATGAAGGGTTGTGCGCAGGGTGTCGGCTTTGCGGCTTGCGTGTTGGGGGGTGCCCAGGCGGCTGCCCAGTTTTTCGATCTGGTCGGGGATGTCGGCGATTCGATCAGGGGCGACGAGCGCGAGAGGGATGCCCATGCTTTGCAATAGTGGGGCCAGGGCGGCGACGGCGCCGGTGTGTTGCCAGGCCAGCACCAGGTCGGGCTTCAGGCGGATCAGCGCTTCAGCGTTGACGCTGGCTGCGCCATCTCCGATTTTGGGCAGGTTGCGGGCGTCGGGGGGGTAATTGCTGCTGACTACGGTGCCGACCAGGGCGTGGCCGGCGCCGGCGGCGAACACCATTTCGGTGATGTGCGGGGCCAGTGTCACGACGCGGGAGGGGGGCGCGGCGCTTTGCGCCCAGGCCGGCGTCATGGCCGGCATGCAGGCGGCCATCAGGACGCACAACGCCGCTCTACGGATCAAGGGGAAAGGTCTGTGTCTTGTCCTCTTTCGACATTTTCCTGAAGTATGGAATGCCGGTTTCGCTGGGTTGTCCGCGCCACGGCCAGTCTTTATGAGACGGGAAACGAGCGAAGCGTGGCGCGGAGATTGCATGGTTTTACATCTTCACGGCCAGGTTCACGAATACGTTGGAACCGGGCATGTTGTAGCCGTGGGCGTTGGCGTAATCCTTGTCCAGCACGTTGTTCCAGCGTACCTGCACCGCCACCGACGGCGAGAAGGCATAGGAGGCCGTCAGGTCGAGCAGGCCGTAGCCGCCCAGGCGGACGGTGTTGGTTGAGTCGTCGTAGCGATGGCCGGTGAACTGGTACTGGGCGCCCAGGTCGAGCTGGCCGATGCGGTGCTGGGCGCCGATGCGGTAGACATGCTTGGCGCGCCGGCTCAGCCGCAAGCCGGTTTCGTCGTCCCGCGCATCGAGGTAGTCGTAGCCGCCGTGCAGGCTGGTGTTCCCCCAATGGCGGCTGGCGGTCAGGTTGACGCCGCGCAGGGTGGCGGAGTCGATGTTCTGCATTATCCAGTTTTCGTCGGCGTTGATGAGGTTGCGCACCTTGTTGCGGTAGGCCGTCAAGCCCAGCTCGTACTCTTCCGAGGTATAGCGCAGGCTCGCTTCGATGTTGCGGGCCTTTTCGGGTTGAAGGTCGGGGTTGGCGCTCCAGGGGCCGTACAGCTCTCTCATGGTGGGCATCTTGAAGCCGGTGTTGCCCGCGACGCCCACGCGCCAGCCGGGCGCGATGTCGTAGTCGTAGGCCAGCGAGCCGGTGGCCTGGCTGCCGTGGCCCGAGATATTGTCGTTGCGCACGCTGGCCTGTACGTGATGCCGGTCGAAATGCCCCCGCCAGATTAAGTTGGCGGAATTCGTGTCGCGTCGATCATGCTCAAAGAAGTCGGAACTGCGGATTCTCTCTTCCAATCGTTCCAGTATCAGCGAAAGGTCTTGCTGTTCGTTCAGTTTCAGGTTGTTCTGCCAAGCATAGCTGCGTTGCAGGCTGGTGTAGAAGTTCGACCAATCGGGCGTGAGCGACTCCCCTGTCTCCTTGGTCAGGCCGAATCGCAGCACGCTTTGCCAGCGGTCGGTGATCTGGTCGGTGCTGGTCAGGGTATAGGCTTGTTGGCGGGTGACGGTCAGGGCGGGGTGGGTTCCCCATTCGTCGTAGTCGCCGTTGATATAGCTGTTGTAGGCGGTAAGGTTTACATGATGGCCCGGCTTCCAGCGGTAGCCTAGCGAACCCGAGAAGCTGTGCTGGTGATAGCCATCGTTATCGGGGTGGTAGTAGCCGAAGCGTTCTGCCGGGTTCGTGGCGCTGTAGCCGTTGCTGCCGGCCATGCCGGCGGAGAACGCGTAGTTCCAGCCGTCTTGTGCGCCCGAGAGGCCGGCGTTGGACTTGAACGTGCCGTAGGAACCGGCGCCGAAGTTGCCGTAGGCGCTCAAGGGCTGGTCGCCCTCGGCTTGGCGGGTAATGACATTCACCACACCGCCGATGGCGTCCGAGCCATACAGGCTGCTGGCGGCTCCGCGCAATATTTCGACGCGCTCGATCGTGGCCGGGTTCAGGGCGTTCCAGTTGGCGTACCCGCCTATCGAGCTGTTGATGCGTACGCCGTCGATCAGCACCAGGGTCTGGTTGGAGTTGGCTCCGCGCAGGAAAATGCTGTTGAGGGTCTGGGGGCCGCCGTAATCGTCGTACTGGATGCCGTGGTGGCGGGACAGGATCTGGGCCAGGCTATTTTGGCCGGCTTGCGCGAGTTCTTCCCGGCCGATCACCGTGACATCGCCAACGACGTCGGCCTGCGCCTGTGCGATGCGGCCTGGGGTGACAACGATGGTATCGAGCTGGGACGTGTTTTGGGCGTAGAGGGACGCCGGGGCGATACAGAAGGAAAGTGCGGCCAAGGCGCGCGCCCGAGAGGTTTTGTTCATAATGATGCCAGAGCTGGGCGTGCGTCCCCGCACGCCTAGAGAGGCTCTGATTGGCTCGAGCGGTAAGCCTGCGCCCGGGTTCGGGACGGGATGCAGGCGTCTCGCGACGAGTTGTTCAGAGCTTCCTGGAGGAATAAACCACTGCGCCGTTGACAGGCTGTGCGTCTGCAAAGGGGGCGGCAATGGGCTCATGGAAGGCTGGTGTCGGGCTGGTGTTGTGACACGGTACCGTTGCGGGGGCAGCACAGATTGCGCGAGGCGTCTTGAGCGACGCCATTGCGGTCTGTTTCCCATTGAACTTTCGCAGCACAGAGGCCGGACCAAGCGGCCGCCGAGCCGAAAGCACCTTCTGGCGGAAATTTACCACGACAAGCCGGCCGCCGCTTTAGCGCGAGGATTGCACATGTATAAGATGAATTTTGTTCATGTTGTAGTCTCGGCGCGGCTTTCCAGCCGTGTTCACTGGCGGCTGAGGGTGGTTTCGAGCCTGTCCAGAGGTGTAAGCCGATACAATGGCCCATCGATTTTCAGCCGCTGAATTTCGCTGATTCCAGCCGTTTTGGCGCTTGCCCCCCAGTTTTCTGCTCATCGTCTTTAGGTAAATCTCCGCGTGTCTTTTCCTGCCTTGCCCTATCCCCTGTCTTCCTACACTCGTGGCGCCGATTTCGTGCGTTTATTGGCATCGCGCATGCTGATACTGGACGGCGCCATGGGCACGATGATCCAGCAGGAGAAGCTCACCGAACTGCAGTTCCGGGGCGAGCGATTTGCCGAGCATCCCAAGGACGTCAAGGGCAACAACGAGCTGTTGTCGTTGGTGCGGCCCGATCTGGTCCTGAATATTCACCGCCAGTATCTTGAGGCGGGGGCGGACGTCATTGAAACCAATACCTTCGGCGCCACGTCCATAGCGCAAGGCGACTACGGCCTGGCGGACATCGCCTACGAGCTGAATCTGGAATCGGCGCGTCTTGCGCGTCAAGCCTGTGACGAGTTCAGCGCGCCTGACCGCCCGCGTTTCGTTGCCGGCGCTTTGGGCCCGCAGCCGAAGACGGCGTCGATTTCGCCCGACGTCAACGACCCGGCTGCGCGCAATGTAACGTTCGAAGAGCTGCGCGTGGCCTATACCGAGCAGTTGAATGGCTTGCTGGACGGCGGCATTGACATCGTGCTGCTCGAAACCATTTTCGACACGCTGAACGCCAAGGCTGCCATCTTCGCGATCGAAAGCGTTTTTGAAGAGCGGGGAGTGCGCCTGCCCGTGATGGTCTCCGGCACGGTCACCGATGCATCGGGACGCATCCTTTCGGGGCAAACAGTCGAAGCGTTCTGGAATTCGGTGCGGCATGCCCGCCCGGTCACCATCGGCCTTAACTGCGCGCTGGGCGCGGCGTTGATGCGGCCTTACGTTGCAGAGCTGTCCAAAATCTGTGATACCTATTTGTGTGTCTATCCCAACGCAGGCCTGCCTAACCCCATGGCCGAAACAGGCTTCGACGAAACGCCCGAGGATACTTCGTCGTTGCTTGAGGAATTCGCCCGTGCCGGCCTGGTCAATATGGTGGGCGGCTGTTGCGGCACCACGCCCGACCACATTCGGGCCATTGCCGAAAGAACTGCCCATTTGCCGGTGCGTGAAGTGCCTGTGGTGCCGGTGCGTACGCGCTTGTCGGGGCTCGAGGCCCTTAACCTGGATGCGGATTCGCTGTTTATCAACGTGGGGGAGCGCACCAACGCCACCGGCAGCAAGATGTTCCTGCGCCTGATCCGCGAAGAAAAGTACGAAGAGGCGCTGGCCGTGGCGCGCCAGCAGGTGGAAAACGGCGCACAGATTATCGATATCAACATGGATGAGGCGATGCTTGATTCGGCCGCATGCATGCATCGCTTCCTGAACCTGGTGGCATCCGAACCCGACATTGCGCGTGTTCCCATCATGGTCGACAGTTCAAAGTGGGAGGTCATCGAGACCGGCCTGCGCTGTATCCAGGGCAAGCCGGTCGTCAACTCGATCTCCATGAAAGAGGGTGTCGACGCGTTTTTGGAGCACGCCCGGCTGTGCCGCAAGTACGGCGCCGCGGTGGTGGTGATGGCCTTCGACGAAAAGGGCCAGGCCGATACTTTGCAGCGGCGCAAAGAAATATGCGGTGAAGCCTATAGGTTGCTGGTTGAGGAAGTGGGCTTTCCGCCCGAAGACATTATTTTCGACCCCAACGTGTTCGCCATCGCCACAGGCATCGACGAACACAATCATTATGCGATGGACTTCATCGACGCGGTGGGCTGGATCACCCAGAACTTGCCGCATGCGCGTATCTCAGGCGGCATCTCGAACGTCAGCTTCTCGTTCCGGGGCAATGAGCCGGTGCGCGAAGCCATTCATACGGTGTTTCTGTATTACGCCATTCAGCAAGGCCTGACGATGGGTATCGTCAACGCCGGCCAACTGGGTGTTTATCAAGACATCGACAAGACCCTGCGCGACCTCGTCGAAGATGTGGTGCTGGACCGCGCCGAGCCCGTCGGCCGTACAGATCCGAACGATGAACGAACCAGCACGGAACGCTTGGTCGAGTTTGCCGATACCGTCAAAGGTTCCGGCATGCGCAAGGAAGAAGACCTTAGCTGGCGCGAGAATTCGGTTGAACAACGCATTACGCATGCCTTGGTCAACGGCATCACGACCTTCATCGTCGAAGATACCGAAGAGGTACGGCAAAAAATCTTTGATCAAGGCGGACGCCCCATCCAAGTGATCGAAGGGCCGTTGATGGACGGCATGAATGTCGTGGGCGACTTGTTCGGCGCGGGCAAGATGTTTCTTCCCCAGGTCGTCAAGTCGGCGCGTGTGATGAAGCAGGCCGTATCCCATCTGGTGCCCTTCATCGAAGAGGAAAAACGCCAGATCGCCGCAGCGGGCGGAGACGTGCGCGCCAAGGGCAAAATCGTTATTGCGACTGTTAAAGGAGACGTCCACGACATCGGCAAGAACATCGTCACCGTCGTGTTGCAGTGCAACAACTTCGAGGTCGTGAACATGGGGGTGATGGTGCCCTGTGCGGATATCCTGGCCAAGGCCAAGGAAGAAGGAGCCGACATGGTGGGCTTGTCGGGCCTGATCACGCCCAGTCTTGAAGAAATGGCCTACGTGGCCTCCGAGATGCAGCGCGACGACTATTTCCGTAGCCGCAATATGCCTTTGCTGGTGGGCGGCGCCACCACGAGCCGCGTTCACACCGCAGTCAAGATCGCCCCCCACTACGAGGGTCCTGTTATCTATGTGCCCGATGCCAGCCGCTCGGTAGGCGTGGCCACCAACCTGATGTCCGATTCGTGCGACGCCTACTTGGCCGAGGTTGCCGAGGAATACGAGCTGGTGCGCAAGCGCCACGCCAACCGAAAAGAGACCCCGTTGGTCAGTCTTGAAGAGGCGCGTTCCGGGCGGCCCGCGATCGACTGGACAAACTACGTGCCTCCCCGGCCCAAGTTCATCGGTCGGCGCACTTTCGCCAACTACGATCTGGCCGAGATCGCACGCTATATAGACTGGACGCCCTTCTTCCAGACGTGGAGCTTGTTTGGCCAGTACCCGGCCATCTTGCAGGACAAGATCGTGGGCGAGCAGGCGGTCAAGCTGTTCGAAGAGGGTCAGGCCATGCTGCGCAAGATCATCGATGGGCGTTGGCTGAAGGCCGGCGGGGTGGTGGCGTTTTATCCGGCCAATACGGTCAATGACGAAGACATCGAAATCTACCGCGACGAGTCGCGTTCCGAGGTGTTGTTCACGTGGCGCAACGTACGCCAGCAGACGGTAAAACGCGAAGGCGTGGACAACAAATGCCTGGCCGATTACATTGCCCCCAAGGACACCGGCATCGCCGACTACATCGGCATGTTCGCCGTAACGGGCGGCCTGGGCATCGAGAAGCACGACAAAGCTTTCCTTGATGACAACGACGATTACTCCAGCATCATGCTCAAGGCGCTGGCTGATCGTTTCGCCGAGGGGTTTGCCGAATGCCTGCATGCGCGGGTTCGGCGCGACCTATGGGGCTACGTGCCCGACGAGGCGCTGGAAAACGCCGATATCATCGCCGAGAAATACCAGGGCATACGGCCCGCGCCGGGCTATCCGGCTTGCCCGGAGCACGTGGTGAAAAAAGACATGTTCCTGCATATGCAACCCGAAGAGATCGGCATGCAGCTTACCGACGGCTACGCGATGTACCCGGCTTCGAGCGTGTCGGGCTTTTATTTCAGCCACCCTCAGTCGCAGTATTTCAACGTCGGCCATATCGGGCCCGATCAGTTGCAGGACTACGTCAAGCGCAGCGGGCGCGACGAAGACGATGTGCGGCGCAGTTTGGCCGGCGTCCTGCGCTAACGGTTCGATAGGGAGCCAGGCATGGTCGCGCCGGAAGACAACCCTGATACTCCCCAACAGGCCGCGCGTCCCGCCGAGGGGCAGGCCCGATCCGTGCGCCGGGCGGCCTTGGGTGATTTCCTGCGCAGCGTGCGGGCCCGCATTACGCCCGAAAGCGTCGGCCTGCCATCAGGCATGCGGCGACGCACCCCTGGCCTGCGCCGCGAAGAGGTCGCCCAGCTAGGAGGCATCAGTGTTACCTGGTATACCTGGATAGAGCAGGGCCGCGACGTTTCCGTGTCTCCCACAGTGTGGGCGCGGCTAGCCAATGTGCTGCACCTTACCCGGGCCGAACGCCATTATCTGTTTGAGCTGGCCGAATGCGCCGACCCCGAGCATGGCGGCGACCTGATCGATCCGCTTCCCGAGGGGCTGGAAGACTGCGTGCACAGCATTATTGCCCCGGCCTACGTGCTGGACCGATGCTGGAACGTGCTGTCGCGCAACGAGGCCATGCTGCACCTGTTCGACGGCTGGCCCGACCGGGTCAAGAACCCCAATCTGCTGCACTACATTTTTCTTGATCCCGCCGCGCAGCAACTTGTGGTCGACTGGGAATCTCGCGCGCGGCGGGTGGTGGCCGAATTCCGCGCCGACGTGGCGGCCTACGCCGATGAGCCCGACGTGCGTGAAATGATCGATGGCCTGCTCAACGATAGCCCGGTGTTCGCGCATTGGTGGCGCCGTCAGGCGGTGGTCGAGCGCGAGGGAGGCAGCCGCGAGTTTCGCCACCCCGACCAAGGTGTGCTGAGTTATCGCCAGATAACGTTCCGTTCGGCGATAAGGCCCGACTGCAAGCTTGTCATGCTGATGAGCGGTTAAGGCATCATTTTTTGCGCTGTGTGCGCAGATGCTGGGCGACGTTGTCGGGCAGGCGCATGAACGAGAACATCGACAGGCATGCCATCACGCCCAGAATCATGAAAGCCCAAAAAGTATCTATGGGCTCCAGTTGCTCGGCGCCACGCCAGCTCATGCTCAAGTTCAAAACCAGCGCTGCGCCGCCCACCCCAAGGCTGATGGCCAGTTGCTGCATCATGGAGGAAAAACTGCTGGCCCGGCTCATTTCCGGTGAACCCAGATCGGCATAGGTTAGCGTGTTGACGGCGGTAAATTGCAAGGAGCGGGAGATGCCTCCAATGAGCAACACGCCGATCATGATCCAGATCGGCGTGTTTGCGTTGAACAGGCCGCAGACCATGACCAGGGCGCCGGCCAGTACGGCGTTGACCACCAACACCCGCTTGAAGCCGAAACGGCTGATCACAGGTGTGGCCACCAGCTTCATCAGCAGGGCGCCGGCCGCACTGCTGAAAGTGATGAGCCCGGCAGCGAACGGAGACATGCCGAACCCCACCTGAAGCATCATGGCCAGTAGAAACGGTGAGGCCCCCACCGTCAGCCGGCACAGGTTGCCGCCCAGCGTGGCTATGGCGAAGCTGCGCACCTTCAGCAGGGACAGGTCCACGATGGGGTGTTCGTGGTGCTTCGCGTGCCAAATGTACAGCAGCCCGCAAGCCAGGCCCACGCCCAGCAACGACAGGACTTGACCGCGCGACGTGTCGCTGTGGCCGATGGATTCGAACCCCGACACCAGGCAGGCCAGGCAGACACCGCTAAGGATGAACCCGCGCCAATCGAGCTTTGCCGCATCTTCGGGGATGTCGGCGCTGATGTAGCGCAGCACCAACGCGATTCCCAGCATGCCCACCGGAATGTTGATCAGGAATATCCAGTGCCAGGATGCGTAGGTGACTAAAAACCCTCCCAGCGGAGGCCCCACGATCGGGCCCAGCAGAGCCGGCATGGACAGGAAGGTCATGGCACGCAACAACTCGGCTTTGGGTGTCATGCGAAGCAGCAGCACCCGGCCCACCGGCACCATCATGGCCCCGGCCACGCCTTGCAAGGTGCGCGCCACGACCAATTGCGGCAGATTGTGCGCAAGGGCGCAAGCCACCGAACTGACGGTGAACATCATGATGGCGGTCATGAAGACCTTGCGGGCCCCGAAGCGGTCGGCGGCCCATCCGCTGATCGGAACAAACACGGCCAAGGCCAGCAGATAGCTGGTGATCGCCACGTTCATCTTGACGGGAGTGGTGCCCAGGGCTTGGGCCATGACGGGCAGGGCGGTCGCGACAACCGTGGAATCAAGCATCTGCATGAACAGCGCGCAGCCAACTATGAAGGGAATCATGCGAATGGCCGCCCGTTCGTGTGCCGAACGGGGTGCGGGCGGGGAAGCTGGGATGTCTGACGCCATCCCGGCATTCTAACTTTGTTCGACTGCGTTAAACTCGGGGTTGACGTTCAATATAGCGACACGACGCATATGGCCAGGCATTACGAATCCGAGATCACCCAATTCCTTAATGAGTACAAGCGCCGGCACAGCGATACCGAGCAGCGCCAGCGCGAAGGCCGCGCTCTTTTATGGGACAAAAACCTCGACCCCGAACTGCTCGAAAACTATCGGGCCGGGCGGCTTTGCCAACCTCCCTATGTCTATCAGACCGACGATCTGCATTAGTAAATTCAGTAAATGACCGCGTCTGTTTCGGCCGATGATCTCAATGCGCTGGTCGATCCGCGGGTCGACAGCACACCCGACGTCGTCGACAGCGTGGCGCTGGCGCGCCTATACGGCGAACCCCTGTTCTCGCTTCCCCAAGACCTTTACATTCCCCCCGACGCGCTTGAGGTTTTCCTGGAGACCTTCCAGGGCCCGCTCGACCTGCTGCTATATCTGATCCGCAAGCAGAATTTCAATGTGCTCGACATTCCCATGGCCGAGGTTACTCAGCAATATTTGTCGTATGTCGAGCAGATTCGCGACCAGAACCTTGAGCTGGCGGGCGAATACCTGTTGATGGCCGCGCTGCTGATCGAAATCAAATCGCGCATGCTGCTGCCGGTTAAAAACACCGATACCGGCGAAGAGCCTGACGACCCTCGCGCCGAGCTGGTGCGTCGCTTGCTTGAATACGAACAAATGAAGCTGGCCGCCCAGAAGCTCGACCAACTGCCTCGGTTGGGCCGAGATTTCCAGCGTAGCCAGGCGCTGATGGACTTGCGCGTCGAACGGGCTTTGCCGCAGGTCGACGCCAACGACCTCAGGCAGGCATGGGCGGACATCATGCGTCGCGCTCGGCTCAACGCTCATCATCGCATCACGCGCGAGCAGCTTTCGGTGCGCGATCACATGAGTCAAATCCTGCGCCGCCTGGCCGACGTGCGGTTCATGGAGTTTTCCGAGCTGTTCAGCGAGCGGGTGCAGCAAGGAGACGCCGTGGCGGTCATCGTTGTGCACTTCCTGGCCATGCTCGAGCTCTCTCGCGAATCGCTGCTCGAGATCACGCAGGCAGAACCCTACGCGCCCATCTACGTGCGCTTGTCATATACGGCGGCAGCTGCCTGAGCGCAGCCGTGCCTGACGGAGACCTTCTTGAAAGTCGTACACACAATCGAAGAATTGCGCGACCAGTTGCGCGGACAGCTGCATGTGTCCTTCGTGCCCACCATGGGCAATTTGCACGCGGGTCATCTTGCGCTGATGAAGCTGGCCCGCCAGCATGGCAGCCCGGTGGTGGCCAGTATTTTCGTCAATCGCCTGCAGTTCGGTCCCAACGAAGACTTTGATCGGTATCCGCGTACTTTGGCGTCCGACATCGAAAAGCTTGAGCGTGAGCGCGATGTCTATGTTCTGTTCGCTCCTCGCGAAAGCGAAATGTACCCCGAGCCGCAAAGCTTCCAGATCCAGCCTCCAAGCGATCTGGGCGGCATACTGGAAGGCGAGTCCAGGCCTGGCTTCTTTACCGGCGTCGGCACGGTCGTGCTGAAGCTGTTTTCATGTGTGCAGCCCCGGGTAGCCGTATTCGGCAAAAAAGATTACCAGCAATTGATGGTGGTGCGCCGCATGTGCCGCCAGTTCCAGCTTCCCGTCAATATCCTGGCCCATGAAACCGTGCGCGCCGACGACGGACTGGCATTGTCATCGCGCAACGTCTATCTTTCAGAAACCGAACGAGCCGAAGCGCCGCACTTGTATGCCAAGTTGCGGCAGATTCAAGAGCGGCTGGAACAGGGCTGTGATGACCAAGCAGAGCTTGAGGGCCAGGCCAGGGCCGAACTGTCACGCCGGGGCTGGCAGGTGGATTATCTTTCGGTTCGGCGGCAGCGCGATTTAGGTGTGCCCACGTCTGAAGAAATACGGGCGGGCGAACCGCTGGTGGCCCTGGCCGCTGCAAAGTTGGGGTCCACGCGCTTGATCGATAATCTCGAGTTGCAATATCGCACCTAGCGGTTATTGTGCGGCGACATCCTCAGTGGACTGAATCTGTCAGAAATGACAGGCGCAATATATTGCAATATATGACAGAATCCCTTCACTTTTATTACAAAAAGAGGGGAGACATGACACACCATCCTTCGATCAACACCCTGCTTTCGACATTGACGCCGCGCGAACGCGACGTCATGCAATATGTGGCCATGGGTATGCCCAACAAGATCATCGCCGCCGAGCTGGGCGTTTCACAACGCACCATCGAGGCTCACCGAGCCCGATGCTTTCAAAAGCTGCAGGTACGCAACGCGGTAGAGCTGGCGCGCCGCGTGGCCGGCATTTAATCGCAGGCGGGGGCTGCGGCGGCATTGAGCTCTTCGATGCCGTCGATGTCCGCCTGGCGGGTCAGGTGGTAATCCAATAATGGCTGGTGGTCATTGACTGAATTCACCCGCAGTATGTTGTCATTCACGAAGCTGAAGCTGGCTGTCGATGATTCACTTGCGCCGGGGCTAAGCCGGATGCGCCAGGGTGCGGTTCCGGTAACTTCCCAGCATCCCTGCTGTGTTGTGGTTGCCGCGGCGCCGGCCGCCAGAGGTTGAGAGCGCGCCCTCCATTGCCCGTTGGGCGCCAGCGTAAGCGTTACGCGACTGGCTTCGCAAGCGCCGCCCAGCAGGCAAGGCAGCGTACCCAAAAACGTCTTGGCTTCGCGCAATGGCCGAGCCTGGGCGGCAATGGCCGCCTTGTTGGCTTGTTGAGGCTCGGTGGCGGGTGGCTGGGCTTCGCGCTGAGCAGCGTCTTCACCGAACCCAAGCTGAATTTGCGCGGGGGCGAGGCTGGTGCCACGGCCCCTTGCTTGAGCCTGGGCGTCGGTTAGAGTGGATTCCGGGGCTTGCTGGTAGCGGCCGGCCTCTTGCTGTGCGGCGCAACCGGCCAAGGCCAATAACGCTGCGCAGGCCACTATGCGGCCGATCTGCAAGTTCAAGCAAACACGTTTTTTGGATGCGGCTGGCATGGCGGTATCTTGTCAGTGATTGGTAAAGGGCGCCGCGCGCCTTTGACGCCGGCCCGTTCGATGGAATTCACGGCTATCTTAACAGGCTATGGTCGCCCGAATGGGGCTGTCTGGGGTAAATTTGCAGTTTTGCCGATTGGGGTTTTGTCCCATGTTGAAGATAGGTTTGACGGGCGGTATTGGTTCGGGAAAATCGAAGGTGGCCGACTTTTTCGCCTCGTGGGGGGCGTCAATAGTCGACACCGACGTTATTGCCCACGACTTGACGGCATCGGGCGGCGCGGCCATCGACCCGATCCGCGGCGAGTTTGGGCCGGCTGTTATCGCGCCCGACGGTTCGCTTGACCGGCAAGCCATGCGCGAGCTTGTTTTTCGAGATTCCGGCGCGCGGCTGCGGCTCGAAGCCATTGTTCACCCAATGATAGGGCAGGTTACACGCGAGCAGGCGCTACGTGCGAAGGGATGCTATCTTGTGTTCGTAGTTCCTTTGCTGGTCGAGTCGGGCCGCTGGCGCGACAAGGTCGACCGTATCTGCGTCGTCGATTGCGATCCAGCCACGCAAATAGCACGTGTGCAGAGCCGCAGCGGGCTGACGCAAGAGGCTATTGAGCGTATCATGGCGGTGCAGGCTGGTCGCGAAACTCGTCTGGCCGCTGCCGACGACATCGTGCTCAACGATGGCAACACCACGTTGGACGAACTCGAGGCGCGCTCGCGGGCGCTGCACGATGCCTGGTGCGAGTTGGCATCCAGGCGCGACTCCAGCGGAAAGGACGAAGTGTACTAACCACCAAAAGGTTACTGGTCGCGTGATTCTTTATGAATATCCTTGCAACGAACGCGTTAGGACTCTGCTCCGGGTCGAGCATTTGTTTGGCAGGCTCTTTTACTTTGCCGACGGCCCCGATGTCCACCATCATCAGATAGCTCTCGATACCCTGTTCGACCTGCTCGAGGTTTCCGAGCGTACCGACTTGCGCGGCTCGGTGCTGCAAGACCTCGAGCGCCAGCGCGTCTCGCTTAGCGGCCTGCGCCGGCATCCGGGTGTCGACGCCGGCGCGCTCGATACCATGCTCGCTGAAATTCAGGATTCCACCGCAGCGCTTGGCGCGCAAGGCCGTATTGGCCAGGGCTTGCGCGACAACGAATGGCTGGCCAGTTTGCGCGGCCGCCTTGCCGTGCCAGGCGGCTCGTCGCCCGCCGACATCCCGTCTTACTATGCCTGGCAGATCAAGCCCCACGAAACCCGGGTACACGATCTAAAAAACTGGATCAGCCCTTTTCTTCCCCTGTATAGCGGGTTGGCCCTGATATTGCGCATGCTGCGCGATTCCAGCGACATCGAAACGCTTGAGGCCAAGCAAGGGGCCTACCAGGAAATGCTCACGGGCAAAACGTATCAATTGCTGCGTACCTGGATAGATGCCGATCTGGGGGTGTTCCCCGAAATGAGCGCCAACAAATATGTCATCTGGATTCGTTTCTCGACCCAGGACAACGAGCTCAAGCCCCAGCCGGTCACACGCGACATTACCTTCCAGCTGGCGCGCTGCAACCTCTGATCCAACCGTGCCGGGTCTTTCGGGAAAGTTGTTGCGGTCGATTTCATTTGACTATTTTTTGTTCGCGCCCGGGGCGGAATTGGCGACAATAGCGGCTTGATTTTCCATTGGAGAACTTTGCATGTCGGATTCGCGTCCCGAGACAGGCGGGCGACGCATTGCCCGTCCGTGGTGGTGGGTGTTGTCCATCGTGATGTTGGCCGCAGCTGCCTATTGGTATTGGGGCGCCGATTCAAAGCCAGGGCCGGCAGCCCAGCCGGGCGCAGGCAACCCCTTCATGTCGGGCCGGATGGGGGCGCCGGTGCCTGTGCGTATCGCCACGGCCCAAGACAGCACGATTGACGTCGTTTATCGCGCGATAGGCACGGTCACGGCGTATAACACGGTAACCGTGCGAGCCCGTGTCGATGGCGAACTGCAAGAGATTCTCTTTGACGATGGACAAAAAGTAGAGAAGGGCGATTTGTTGGCTCGCATCGACCCGCGTTCCTACCAGATACAGCTTGATCAGGCGCTGGGACAGCAAAGGCAGAATCAGGCGCAACTGGAAAACGCACAGCGCGACTTGCAGCGCTATCAACTCTTGTTCAAGCAAAATTCCATTGCCAGGCAACAAGTCGATGCCCAGGCAGCGCTCGTCCAGCAGTACCTGGGTTCTCAAAAAAGCGATCAGGCGGCCGTCGATGATGCCAGGCTGCAGCTTAGCTTTACCGAGATCGTCGCACCCATGGACGGCCGACTGGGCCTGCGCCAAGTCGATCAGGGCAATCTGATCTCGTCCGGCGGCACCGAGGGGCTGGTCGTACTCACCCAGACGCAGCCAATATCCGTGGTGTTTACTTTGCCGCAGGCTCGCCTGCCCGAAGTGCTGGAACAGTTCAGGCAGGGCACAAGGCTCGAGGTTGACGTCTACGACAGTACTGATACGCGCAAGCTGGCAACCGGCGTGCTCGAGTCAATGGACAACCAGATCGACGTCGCGACCGGCACCCTCAAGCTCAAGGCACGCTTCGAGAACCAGGACGAAACTCTTTTTCCGAATCAGTTCGTCAATGTGCGCCTGAAAGTGCGCACCGGCCGGCCTGCGTTGGTGGTCCCGGCGGCAGCCGTGCAGCAGGGCTCGCAGGGGGCCTTCGCCTATACGCTGGACGAGGCGGATACGGTTCAGATTCAACGCATTGTCACCGGCACAGTGGACGGCGATCGGGTGGCGGTCGAAAGCGGGCTGGAAGCCGGAGCGCGCCTGGTCACCGAAGGGGTTGACCGCCTGCGTGAGGGTTCCAAGGTCGAAATAATCACCGGGTCAGAAGAAGCGGCGCGGCCCGCCCCCGTGCTGGGCGGACGAACAGGCGGGCCCGGAGCGGGTTCGCCGCATTAGCGCTAGCGGCCCGACATTTTCGCCATGAACTTCTCACGCCTTTTCATTCTTCGTCCGGTGGCCACCACGCTAACCATGGTGGCGTTGCTGATCGCGGGCTTGCTGGCTTACCGCATGTTGCCCGTGTCGGCGCTGCCCGAGGTGGACTATCCCACCATACAGGTCAGCACCGAGTATCCCGGCGCCAGCCCGGACGTCATGGCGGCCCTCGTCACGTCGCCGCTTGAGCGCCAGTTCGGGCAGATGCCGGGCCTGATCCAGATGACTTCCACGAGTTCGGGCGGCCTGTCTTCCATCACTTTGCAGTTCGATCTGGAACTCGCCCTGGATGTGGCAGAGCAAGAGGTACAGGCGGCGATCAATGCGGCGTCCAACCTGCTGCCCAACGATCTGCCCGCGCCGCCCGTTTACAACAAGGTGAATCCGGCCGACACCCCGGTCATCACTTTGGCGGTAACGTCGCCCACCTTGCCCCTGTACGAGGTGCGCGACCTGATCGACATACGCGTCGCCCAGAAGCTTTCCCAGATTTCGGGAGTAGGCTTGGTCAGCATTGCGGGCGGCCAGCGGCCCGCCGTACGGATTCAGGCCAATCCGCAGGCGCTGGCTGCTCGGGGCCTGACGCTTTCCGACCTGCGCGGCGCGATCACGTCGGCGAACGTCAATCAGCCCAAGGGCAATCTCGATGGCCCCGAGCGCTCGACCACCATTAATGCAAACGATCAATTGCGCTCGATCGCAGACTACGAGGCGTTGATCCTGGCCTACGAAGATGGCGCCACGTTGCGGCTGCGCGATGTGGCGGTGGCCGGCAAGGGGGCCGAAAACGTCCGCCAAGCGGCCTGGCTGGGCGACGAGCCCGCCATCCTTCTGAACATCCAGCGTCAACCGGGCGCCAACGTTATCGAGGTAGTCGACAGGGTGAAGGAACTGCTGCCCTCGTTGCGGCAGGCCTTGCCGATAGGGGTGGACGTGAGTGTTGCGACCGATCGCACGCAGACAATCCGCGATTCGGTAAACCACGTCCAGATCGAGATGTTGCTGGCCATTGCGCTGGTGGTGCTGGTTACCTTTGCCTTTTTGCGTAGCTGGACAGCCACCTTCATACCCAGTGTGGTCGTGCCGCTATCCTTGGTAGGCACTTTCGCCATCATGTATCTGGCGGGGTTCAGCGTCAACAACCTGACGCTGATGGCGCTGACCATTGCCACCGGTTTCGTGGTCGATGACGCCATCGTCATGATCGAGAATATCGCTCGACATATCGAAGAAGGCGAGAGCGCCATGCAAGCCGCCCTGAAAGGCGCGGCGCAAATCAGCTTCACCTTGGTGTCGTTGACCCTTTCCTTGATCGCCGTGCTGATCCCCCTGCTGTTCATGAGCGACGTTATCGGAAGGTTGTTCAGTGAATTTGCGATTACGCTGGCGGTTGCCATATTGCTTTCGCTGGGCATTTCCCTGACCCTCACGCCCATGATGTGCGCTCGCCTGTTGAAGGCGGAGTCCGAGCAGACGCATAGCCGCTTTCAGCGCTGGTTGGGGGATACCCTTGACCGTCTGGTGGCCGCCTACGACCGGGGCCTGATCTGGGTGCTGTCGCACCAGCGCCTGACCCTGTGGGTGGCCCTGGGCACGCTTTTGCTGACCGCACTGCTGTACGCTTTGGTGCCCAAGGGGTTCTTCCCGCAGCAGGACACTGGGCTTATCCAGGCCATCAGCCAGGCGCCGGCCACGGTTTCCTTCAACGCCATGGCCGAACGCCAGAAGGAAGCGGTGCGGGTGATATTGCAGGACCCTGCCGTCGACACGGTCTCGTCGTTCATCGGCATCGACGGCCAAAATGCCACGCTCAACACCGGCCGCATGCAGATCGCCCTTAAGCCGCTTTCCGACCGTGATGAAAATGCCGAGCGCATAATACGCCGCCTGAACGAGGAATTGGCCCGCATACCGGACATACGTGTGTACATGCAGCCGGTTCAGGACCTTACGATCGAAGACCGCGTAAGCCGCACCCAATATCAGATGTCCTTGTCAGACCCTGATCGGGAGATGCTGCTGGAGTGGGCGCCGCGCCTGGAAGAGGCCATGCGTCAGCTGCCGCAGCTGGAAGACGTAACCCATGATCAGCAATCCGGCGGCTTGCAGACGGTGTTGGCGATAGACCGAGACAAGGCGGCCCGCTTGGGCATCACGGCTGCGGCCATTGACGAGGCGCTTTACGACGCATTTGGCCAGCGCTTGATCTCAACGATATTTACGCAATCCGCACAGTACCGAGTGGTGCTTGAGGTGGATGAAGCATATCGGCGCAACCCGGCGGCGCTTGATCATATCTATGTACGCACCGCGTCTGGCGACATGACGCCGCTAAGCGGCGTCGTCACTGCCACTGTGCAAGCCGGCCTGCTCTCCATCGAGCGCCTGGGGCAGTTTCCGGCCACCACCATGTCTTTCAATCTGGCCCCCGGCGTGGCGCTGTCGGACGCTGTCGACGCCATTACCGAGGTGCAGGCTCAGCTCGATATGCCGGCTACGGTGGAAATGAAATTCCAGGGCGCGGCGCGGGCCTTCGAGGCCTCGTTGGCCAGTACCTTGTGGCTGATGCTGGCAGCCGTCGTCGCCATGTATATCGTGCTGGGCGTTCTTTACGAAAGCTATATTCATCCGGTCACGATTCTGTCGACGCTGCCATCGGCGGCCATCGGCGCATTGCTGGCTTTGCTCATCACAGGCAAGGCTCTGGACATGATCGGCATCATCGGAATCATTTTGCTGATCGGCATCGTCAAGAAGAACGCGATCATGATGATCGACTTCGCCCTGGATGCAGAGCGGCGGCGCGGGCTTGCGCCGCGCGAGGCCATCCACGAGGCGGCGCTGCTGCGTTTTCGACCCATTCTCATGACGACGCTGGCGGCGCTGTTCGCCGCGTTGCCCCTCATGCTGTCCACGGGCGCGGGTTCCGAGCTGCGCCAGCCCCTTGGCCTTGTCATGGTGGGTGGGTTGCTCTGCAGCCAGTTGCTTACCTTGTTCACGACGCCGGTCATCTACTTGATGTTCGATCGCCTGGCGCGCCGTTATTCGGTGGGCCGGCGCCGGCGTAGCGGCATTGGCGAGGCATCGCCATGAAATGGCTGACCTTGTTCATCGTTCGGCCGGTTACCACGACGTTGCTGTGCATCGCGTTCGTGCTTACCGGTGTGCTCGCCTATCGTCTGCTGCCGGTTGCACCGCTGCCGGAGATTGATTTTCCGATGATCTCCGTCAATGCGCGCATGGCCGGCGCCAGCCCCGAAACCATGGCCTCCAGTGTGGCCATGCCACTGGAGCAGGCGCTGGGCTCCATCGCCGGGCTGTCGGAGATGTCGTCGCGCAGTTCTGAAGGCTCGACCAACATCACCCTGATGTTCGACATGGATCGGGACATCAACAGCGCAGCGCGCGATGTCCAGGCGGCCATCAACGAGGCGCGGGCCATGCTGCCTTCGGGCTTGCGCAATAATCCAACCTATAACAAGGTCAACCCAAGCTCGGCGCCGATCATGGTGCTTGCGCTCACGTCAGATATCGCCACCCAGGGCCAGCTTTACGACCTGGCCTCCACCGTCATCGCTCAAAAGCTGTCTCAAGTGACCGGCGTGGGTGAGGTGACGGTGGGGGGCAGTTCCCTGCCGGCGGTGCGGGTCAGTTTGAACCCGCAGGCGCTGACCAGTGCGGGGGTGTCGCTGGACGAGGTGCGCGCGGCCTTGTCCAATGCCAACACGCTAAGGCCCAATGGCATCGTCGAGAACGACCGCCACCACTGGCAGGTATTGTCCAGCCCGCAGATGACGCGCGCCGAGCAGTATGCGCCCTTGATCGTGGCGTGGCGCGATGGTGCGCCCATACGGTTGAGCGACGTGGCCAATGTCCAGGACTCGGTGGAAGAGCTGTACAACGTGGGCTACTTCAACGACAAGCGGGCCGTGTTGTTGATTGTTCGCCGTCAGCCGGACGCCAACATTATTGAAACGGTCGATGCCATACGTGCCCAGCTTCCCGTCTTCCAGGCCATGGCGCCGGCCCATGTGAACCTTACCGTGGCCCAGGACCGCACGCCAAGCATACGCGCCTCGCTGCACGAAGCTGAGCTGACACTGGTTATTGCAGTGATTCTGGTGGTGCTGGTCGTGCTGCTGTTCTTGCGCAATCTGCGGGCCGCCCTTATTCCAAGTATTGTCGTTCCCGCCTCGCTGATTACCACTTTCAGCCTGATGTGGTGGTTCGGTTTCAGCCTGAATAATATTTCCATCATGGCCCTGATCGTGGCGACAGGCTTTGTGGTCGACGATGCGATCGTGGTGCTTGAAAACATCTCGCGGCATATCGAGCGGGGCATGCCGCCCTTTCGGGCGGCGGTGCGCGGCGTGCGCGAGGTAGGGTTCACTGTCATGGCCATGAGCGTGTCGCTGGTGGCCGTGTTCATTCCCATCTTGCTGATGGGCGATTTGCTGGGGCGGTTGTTCCGCGAATTTGCCGTAACCCTGACGGCGGCCATCATGGTTTCGCTGCTGTTGTCGCTTATATTGACGCCCATGATGTGCTCGCGCCTGCTGAAGCCCAGTGTGCGAGCCGGCCGGCAACAGTCTGGCGCGGGCCTGTTTTTTCAACGGGTGGGAGACCGCTTCTGGCGGGGCTATCGTTCGTCATTGGACTGGGCGCTGCGTCACAGCCGTTTCATGCTGTTGATACTCTTCGCGACAATAGGCTTGAACGTCTATCTGTATTCGGTCGTGCCCAAAAGTTTTTTCCCGCAGCAAGACACGGGCCAGTTAATGGGTTTTTTCCGCGTCGACCAGGGCACGTCGTTTCAAGCGGCGCAACCCAAGCTCGAGAAATTTCGCCGGATACTGCTTGAAGACCCGGCCATCGGAAGTGTCACGGCTTTCATGGGCGGGCGCGGCGGCAGCACTTCAAGTTTCATGATGATCCAGCTCAAGCCGCTTGACCAGCGCACGGAAACCGCCATGGAAGTGGTTAATCGCTTGCGCCCGCGCTTCAGCAGTGAGCCGGGCGCACGACTTACATTGATTCCCGAACAGGATTTGCGCGGCGCAGGACGAAGGGGTTCCGGCTCGTATGACTACACGTTGATGGCCAGTGAGCTGCCATTGCTGCAAGAGTGGGTGTCCAAGCTGCGCGCCGCCATGGCGACCTTGCCCGAGCTGGTGGATGTGGAAGACGGCATCGAGGACAAAGCGCAAAGGGTCGAACTGGTGATCGACCGCGACACGGCTACTCGCCTGGGGGTGGATATGTCGCTGGTCGCTACCACACTGAACAATGCGTTCAGCCAGCGCCAGGTTTCCGTCATCTACGGGCCGCTTAATCAATACCATGTGGTCATGGCCGTCGACCCGCGCTACGCCCGCGACGTTGAATCGCTTAAGCAGGTGCAGCTTATTACGGCGGATGGGAACCGGGTGCCTCTGGCGGCGTTCGCGCGCTTCGAGTCCGGCAACGCGCCAACCAGTGTCAGGCATGAAGGATTGTTGGCGGCGGAAAACACGTCGTTCAACCTTGCGCCCGGCGTGTCCCTCGAAGAGGCGGTGGAAGCGATAGAGCAGGCAGTGGCTCGCATAGGGCTGCCCAGCGACCAAATACAAGCGGGTTTCCTGGGTGATGCCCAAGCCTTGCAAAAGGCGGTTCAGCAGCAACCCTGGTTGATTTTGGCTGCGCTGGTCACGATGTACATCGTGCTGGGTATTTTGTATGAAAGCTATATTCATCCCATTACCATTTTGTCGACCTTGCCTTCGGCCGGCATCGGGGCCTTGCTCGCCTTGCAGCTGCTTGGCCATGAGTTTTCGCTTATCGCGTTGATAGGTGTCTTTCTGCTGATAGGTATCGTGAAGAAGAACGCCATCATGATGGTCGACTTCGCGCTGCAGGCCGAGCGCCAGCGCAAGCTGTCAACGCGCGACGCGATCTACGAAGCCTGCCTGGTGCGTTTCAGGCCCATCATGATGACGACGATATCGGCGCTGGTTGGTGCGCTGCCCCTTATATTCGCCACGGGGGCGGGGGTGGAGATTCGCCAGCCGCTGGGCATCACCATCGCAGGGGGGCTTATCCTGAGCCAGATGCTTACTCTTTATACGACGCCGGTGGTCTATCTATATCTGGATCGCCTGCGCTTGTGGACAGAGCGGCGCAGGCGGCCGCGCTCAACGAACACGCCGCTTGCCGACGGACCGCATGATTGACGCAGGCTGCTTGAAGTGTGCGCCGCCAACACCTGGGCCATCTCGCACAGGCTTCAGCATGTTGCGGGGCGCGGGCCGAGTGTGGAAGAAGCTGGAGGCGCCGGCGCAGGCGGTTGGAAGGAAAATGAGAAACATGAACGGAATTGGTTTGAGTTTGCGGGATTGGTGTCGATCAGGCCAGCGGGCCGGGCTGCTTGCGATCAGTCTTGCCTTGGCGGGCTGCGCAGTGGGCCCTGATTACCATTTGCCGGTTGTGCAGGTGGGCGATCATTACAAGGAGGCCGAGGGCTGGAAGCAGGCAAGCCCTAATGACGCTGCGCCCCGCCCTGATTGGTGGCGCGAATTCCAGGACCCGCAACTTGATCGCTTGATGGGCGAAATGCTTGAGGCCAATCTCGACATCGCCCAGGCCGAAGCGCGCCGGCGGCAGGCTCAGGCGCTGGTGCGCTCTGCGGGCGCGGGTTTCTTCCCCACCGTGGGCGCCTCGGCCTCGGCCACGCGTTCCGGAGGCGGATCAGGCAATGGAAATTCGGGTACCCCAGGGGGCGGAGCCGGGAATCAGTACAGCTTGTCGGGCAACGTCAGTTGGGAGGTCGACCTGTGGGGGCGGGTACGTAGAACGGTTGAAGCGGGCGAGGCCGGTGCGGATGCCAGCGCGGCCGATGTGGCGAATACTCGGCTTAGCATGCAGTCCACGTTGGCGCAGACCTATTTCCAGCTTCGGGCCTTTGACGCCGAAAAAGGCTTGTTTGAACAGACTGTCGCTGCGTACGAACGGTCTCTTGAAACGACGCAGAACCGTTATGCCGCCGGGGTGGCGGCGCAGGCCGATGTGGCGACGGCGCGCACTCAGCTCGAGAACGCCCGCACGCAGATGCTGGCGCTGGAGCGACAGCGCGCCCAACTAGAACATGCGCTGGCCGTGCTGCTGGGGCGGGCGCCTTCGCAATTCGGTCTGGAGGCGGGGCGGCTGGCCGGAGTGGTTCCAGGAATACCCGCCGGCCTGCCCTCTCAGTTGCTTGAGCGCCGTCCCGACATTGCCGCCGCCGAGCGTCGAACGGCGCAAGCCAATGCACGAATCGGTGTGGCTCAGGCAGCGTGGTTCCCTGATCTTACGATTGGCGCCCAAGCGGGGTACCGAGGCAGCCAATGGGCGGAATGGCTGAGTGCGCCGTTTCACTTTTGGTCGCTTGGCCCGGCGCTGGCGCTGACTTTGTTCGACGGCGGCGCCCGGCAGGCGCAATTGGACGAGGCTCGGGCAGCCTACGATGAGCAGGTGGCGGCTTATCGGCTTACTGTGCTGAGTGCGCTGCAAGAGGTCGAGGATTATCTGGTGCAGTTGCGGGTGCTGGCGCAAGAGCAGGAAACACAGGGCCGTGCGTTGGCTTCGGCGCGCGAGTCGCTGCAACTGACGCAGAATCAGTACGATGCGGGGCTGATTGATTATCTCAGTGTGGTGCAGGTGGAGGCTACGGCTCTTAGTGCCGAGCGCTCTGCCTTGTCGCTTCGGTTGAGTCGTTTGTTGGCTTCGGTGCAGTTGATGACCGCGCTGGGTGGTGGATGGCAGGTTGTTGATCTTGAACCGGAGGTCGTGGGCGCTGTTGATCCATCGGAGGTAAGTTCTCGCTAATAGCAGCGGAAATTACATCCATCGAACGCCCCTTTGCCCAACCGTGCAAAGTGGATGCGTTCGATGATGGGTCAGTCAAGCAAGTGCCGAATGCCTGCGATGCCGTGTGCGCCGTGTTGCTTGGCCACGGGCAGGGTGGCCGCTGATTGACCGCCTATGGCGTATACGGGCAGGCCCGCGGCGAAGGCCAGGCTGCTGAAGCCTTCCCAGCCCAAGGGTGGTTGGCCGGGATGCGAAGGCGTATCCAGCACATGGCCCAGCACCGCAAAATCGGCATGTAGCGTGCGGGCGATTTCAAGGTCTTTGGCGTTGTGGGCCGAGACGCCGACCAGGCGTCTTGGATTCAAATGAACATCGCGCCGCGTCAGTGCGTACTCGCGGCTGTTGGGGTCGGCGCCGTTGGCGGGAGCTTCGTGGTTTGCGGACGTATGCAATATGCCTTCGGGGGCCGTGCGTTCTTTATTCGCCAGCGCGGCGGCGTCTTGAGCGCGCAGGTGTACGCCGTCGGCCAGCGACCACCAAGCTTCCGGATGGATGCTGTTGACCAAGCAGGGCGAGTCGGCCTTGCGGCATATATCCAGGACGGCTTCGAAGCCTGCATATACCTCGGCGGGTTCCGCCTCGCGAGCCCATTGCGGTTCGCGGAACTGGACCATGGTTTTGTTGTTTTGTTGCAGGCTTGCTTCGAGCTTCTCAAGGAAGCCGGCCAGGCCGTCCGAGCTGCCTATCGATGTGAGCAGATAGCGTTCCGGCAGTTGAAGCCAGCGCAGCGGCGGCTCGGTGGCGGGCAGCAGGGGGCCGATTTCCAGGGATCGATCGGTTCGAATCCAGGCCAGTTGCTGGCCCTCGATGCCGGTGGGGGTGCCTTGCCAACCGGTCACCTTGCAGAATGACAGGCGCACGATGGTCTTTGGGTATTCGTGAATGTGGGTGACCCAGCGCGCCGATTCGGTAACGGTGATGTCCAGTTCTTCCTTCAGTTCGCGCGCCAGGGCCTGTAGTACAGTTTCGCCCGGTTCGATCTTTCCGCCCGGAAGTTCCCACCAGCCCGACCATGGTTTGTCGCCGGGTCGTTCAGCCAGCAGCAGTTCGTTGCCGGGGCGCAGGATGAGGCCGGCGGCGACGTCGACGAACGGCTTAGACATGGCGGGCGGCCCAGTCGCGGGCGAATTGGCGGGCCACTCGCCCAGAGCGTGAGCCGCGCTCGAGCGCCCATTGCAACGCCTCGACGCGGGATTCGGCGATGCTCTCGGGCGTGCAGCCGTGAACACCCAGCCAGTAATTGACTATGTCCAGGTAGTCGTCCTGCTTGAAGGGGTAGAAGGACAGCCACAGGCCGAAGCGCTCGGACAAGGATATTTTTTCTTCCACCGTCTCGCCGGGGTGGATTTCACCATCGGGCTGATGCTGGGCGCTGAGGTTTTCGCTTAGGTACTCGGGCATCAGGTGGCGGCGGTTCGAGGTGGCGTAGATAAGCACGTTGTCGCCCGAGGCGCTAAGCGAGCCGTCCAGCACGGATTTCAGCGCCTTGTAGCCGGGCTCGCCCTCTTCAAAGGAAAGGTCGTCGCAGAAGATGATGAAGCGCTCGGGCCGGGTGCTGATCATGTGCACGATCTCGTCAAGGTCGGCCAGGTCGGATTTATCGACCTCGATCAGCCTCAGGCCCCGGTCGGCATAGGCCGCCAGCATTGCTTTCACCAGCGAACTTTTGCCGGTGCCCCGGGCGCCGGTCATCAGCACGTTGTTGGCCGGTTTGCCTTCCAGGAAATGGCGGGTGTTGCGGTCGATGATGCCCTTCTGGCGCTCGATGTGCTGCAGGTCGGTGGTCTCGATGCGTGAAACCTGCCTGATTGCATCGAGCCAGCCTCGCGAACCCCGCTTGCGCCAGCGAAAGGCGTGGGCGGTCCAGTCGATTTCCGGTGGGGCGGGCGGCAGCCAGGCTTCCAGTTGCGCCAAGACGCGTTCGGCGCGTTCCACGAGCGTGGTCAGGTCTAGGGCACTCAAGCGATTCTCCAGGTGATTCCAGGCAAACCGCTATTATCGCCAATTTCAGATCAGGGGGTTTCGGCAAGCACGTATAATCTAGCCTGGCCCGCGCGGTTGTCCGGCATCCGTCAGCGGTCTCGTACCCGCCCTTTGGCGTTTTTGTTGCGGATTCCCCTTTTGAACCTAGCCGATTTGCTTGCGCCCATCTCAGACGACATGAAAGCCGTCGACGCGGTGATCCGGGCGCGTTTGAATTCCGACGTCGTACTTATCAGAACAGTGGGTGACTATATCATCGGGGCAGGGGGCAAGCGCATGCGTCCGGCCCTTTTGCTGATGATCGCCAACGCGCTGGGATACAAGGGCGAGCAACACCACCTGTTGGCTGCCGTGGTCGAGTTCATCCATACCTCGACCTTGCTGCACGACGACGTGGTTGATGAGTCTGACCTGCGACGAGGCCGCAGCACCGCCAACGCGGTATTTGGCAATGCCGCCAGCGTGCTGGTGGGCGACTACCTGTATTCGCGTTCATTCGAAATGATGGTGGAGGCCGACTCCATGCGAATTATGCAGGTGCTTTCGCAGGCCACCACCATTATCGCCGAGGGCGAGGTGCTGCAATTGCTTAACGTGCATGATCCGGCGGTCTCCATCGAGCGCTACATGCAGGTCGTGCGCTATAAAACCGCCAAGCTGTTCGAGGCGGCCTGTCAGGTAGGCGCCATCATCGCCGGCGTTGACCCCGCTCAGGAAGAAGCGGCGGCCGCCTATGGCCGGCATGTCGGCACGGCCTTCCAATTGGTTGATGACGTGCTTGATTACAGCGGCGATGCCGGTTCGCTGGGCAAGAACGTGGGCGACGATTTGCGCGAAGGCAAACCGACCATGCCCTTGATTCGCGCGATGGAGGTTGGTACCGAGGCCCAGCGTCAGCTTATCGCCGGCGCCATCGAGACCGGAGACGGCGATTTTGACGCTGTTGCACGTGCCATTCACGACACCGATGCGCTCGACTACACGCGTAATATTGCAGTTGCAGAAGCCGAGATTGCGCGCAAGGCCCTGGAAGCCTTCCCCGTTTCCGCGCACTTTGATTCTTTGCTAAAATTCTGTTCTTTCGCGGTCGAACGAGACCGTTGAAAACACTCGGGGTGTAGCTCAGCCTGGTAGAGTACTACGTTCGGGACGTAGGAGTCGCATGTTCGAATCATGTCACCCCGACCATGAATTTGGTCAAAAATTCTTGTAAATCAAGAGCAAAAAAAGCACGGCGCAAACCGTGCTTTTTTTGCTTTGTGGCCCAGGAAAAGGCGTTCTGTGCATTGGAGTATCCCTGCGCTACGATGCCGGGTGCAACACCACTTCACAGCGGTAACGACAGCGGCAGCTATAGCGCCGACGATATTGCTGGGTAAGCACTTCAATCCATGCGTCGAGCTGGTCTGCTTGTTGTGTATCGCCACGCGGCGGTTGAGCAAGCGCTGTCCAGCATCAACCCAGCCACCGCAACAACCCAAGCGAAATCACCGGGAACATCACCAGCAGCGCAATGCGCACGACGTCCGACATCAGGAAGGGCACGACTCCCCTGAAGATGGTGCCTGGGGAAATGTCGCGGGACATGCTGTGGATGATGAACACGTTCATGCCCACCGGCGGGGTGATCAGGCCTATCTCCATCACCACAAGCGCCAGCATGCCGAACCAGATCGATTTTTCGTCTGGCGACAAGCCCCAGAAGTCCATGCCAAGAACAATGGGCAGGAAGATGGGTATGGTCAGCAGGATCATGGACAGGCTGTCCATGATGCAGCCCAGCAGTATGTAGATGACGATGATGGCGAACAGGACGGTGAAGGGGCTCAGCCCCAGGCCCTGCACCCAGTTGGCGAAGTCGACGGGTACCTGGCTGACTGCCAGGAAGGCGTTGAGCATGTCGGCGCCCATCAGAATCAGGAACATCATGCCGGTGCCTGTGGCGGTGCCCAGGATGCTGTGCATCAGGCCGCCGTTGCGCAGGCCGCCCGATCGCCAGGCGGCCACGCCGGTGGCTATGGCGCCGACAGCAGCCGCTTCAGTGGGAGTGAACACGCCGCCGTAGATGCCGCCCAGCACCACGGCGAATATAAGCAGCACGGGCCAGGTCGCCGCCAGGGTCTGCAGGCGCGACAGCCAGCTTGCGCGCGGCAGGGCGGGGCCGCTGGCAGAGGGATCGCGCCAGCAGATCAGCGCCACCACGATCATGTAGCCCGCCACCGCCAATACTGATGGCAGGAAGGCCGCCATGAATACCTTGGCGATGTTCTGCTCGGCCAGGATGGCGTAGATGACCAGCGGCACAGAGGGCGGAATCAGCATGCCAAGCGTGCCGCCCACCGCCAGCGAGGCGCCGGCCAGGCTGGGCTTGTACTGATAGCGCTTCAGCTCGGGCAGCACGACGTGGGACATCGTTGCCGCCGTGGCCAGCGATGAGCCGCAGATGGCGCCGAAGCCCGCGCAAGAGGCGATGCCGGCCATGGCCATGCCGCCTCGCCGGTGGCCCAGGAAGGAGCTGCCCGCGCGGAACAAGGCCTGCGACAGGCCCCCATGGGTGGCGAACTGGCCCATCAGCAGGAACAGCGGCACCACTGAAAGGTCGTAGACGGAAAACCGGCTGAAGGGCGCATGCTTCAAGTGCGCCAGCAAAGGATCCAGGCCCGAGATCCACCAGTAGCCCAGGGCGCCGGAAACAAACATGGCCATGCCGATATGCATGCGGACGGCCAGGAAAAACACCATCATCAGCCCGATGATGATGCCGATGGAAGTGCCGCTCATTTAGCTACCCCCAAGCCGCTGGCGCGCAGGTCTTTGATCATCGTCATCACGGAAGTGATGCCAAGGAGGATGAAGGCGGGTGTGATGGGTATGTATCCCCACCAGATCGGCAAGCCCAGCACCATCGAGCTTTCCTGGTATTCGCGCATGTCGGCCATGCCCAGCCAGCAGCGCCAGGCCAGCAGGAAGGCAATGGCCGCAAGCACGATGCACGCCAGGGCGTCCAGCAGCTTCTTCAGCCGCTCGGGCGCCCATAGGGTGAAGAAGTCGACGAACACATGGCCCCGCTTGAGCTGGCAATAAGGCAGGCACATGACGATACCCATGGCCGACGCCAGTTGCACCATTTCGTAGTCGCCCAGTATCGGCCTGGAGAGGACACTGCGGCCCGCGACGCTGAGGACGGACATCAGCGCCTCGGCCAGGAACAGCGCGCCGCCAAGCACGGCCATTGCAATACAGGCCCATTCGATGAGCCGGCCCAATAAGCGTGTGAACGCAATGTCCGGCCGTGATAAGGGTTCTGGCATGACAGCTTCCTTGCTACTAAAGAGAATGTCTCGCGTGAGCATGGCTTTCGCCTTGGCGGGCGCCGGCGGCAGATGCCCCAGGGAGGTTCCCTGGGGCACGCATGGCTCACTTGCTTCTTATTGTTTGTCCTGGGCGGTGTATTGCCGGACCAATTCGCGGGCCTCATTGACCAGTGCCGCGCCGTCCTTGCCCTTGGCCGAGATCTCCCTGGTCCATTCATCGGTGACCGGCTCGGTGGCTTTTACCCATGCCTGGGTTTCGTCGGCGCTGATGGCGTAGACCTCGTTGCCGTTGGCCCGGGCCAATTCCAGGCCGACGGCGTCGGCCGCGCGAAACACCGATCCCACCCAGGCCGAGGCTTCGCGTCCGCTGTTGGCGTCGATGACCTGCTTCAGCTCGGCGGGCAGGCTATCGTACTTGCGCTGGTTCATTACGAATATGTGGGTGGCGGTTGTCATCGCGGTGTCGCCGGCGGTGCTGAAGCTGTAGCGGGTCAGTTCGTGCGCCTTGGTGGCCGGGATGACTTCCCAGGGCACGAGGGCGCCGTCGATCACGCCTTTTGAAAGGCTTTCGGCCATTTGCGGCACCGGCATGCCCACGGGCGTTGCGCCCAGCGAGGCCAGAATCTTGTTGCCCAGGCGGGAAGGCGCCCGGACCTTGAGGCCGCGCAGTTCGGCCAGGGTCTCGACCTTCTTGTCGCGCATGTGCAGCAAGTTGGCCCCGTTCACCCATACAGCGATGGGCTTGACTCCCCGGAACTCGTCAGTGGCGTTTTTTTGCACGTAGTCCCACAGGGCGCGGGACGAGGGCTCGTGCGTGGTCGTCATGAACGGTAGTTCGAACACTTCGGACACGGGAAAGCGGCCAGGGGTGTAGCCGGGAAGCGTCCAGACAATGTCGGCCACACCGTCGCGGGCCTGGTTGAACAATTGCGCCGACGTGCCGCCCAGTTGCAGGGCCGGGTAGATCTGGCACTTGAGTCCGCCCTGGGAGTCGGCCTCGATCTTCTCGCACCAGGGTACGATGAACTTGTTATGAGCCGCTGATACCGAAGGCAATTGATGAGCCACCTTCAGTATTACGGGGTTGGCGTGCGCCGCTGCGGAAAAGGTCGCGGCCACGGCCAGCGCAGCCAGGGAAAGTTTGGAAATTGTTGTCATGAAGTGTCTCCTTATGCGGGCCGCGATAGAGCGGCGCTAATGAAAGCGGATATGGTCAAGCCGCGAAAAAATTCGGATGAGGCGCCGTTCAGGTGTCCCACGCCTGCTTGCCCGCCTCTTTGCCCGCCACCGAGTACAAGGCGTCGGGGGCGTTGCGGGTTTTCAGGAACTCTTCAAGGGGCTGGCCCCGCATGGCGGCGTAAATGTGCAGGTTGGACACCCCCACTACGGCGCCCAGCTTTTCAAGCACGAAGAAGATCGCGCCGTAGTGGATCAGCCCGCGCCAGTCGCGGTTGCGGATCAGCGTGCTTTCTTCTTCCGTCAGGCCGGCCCGCAGGAACTCGGCCTCTTCGTCGGCCAGGAACGCCGCCCGGAAGTCAGGTTCGATCAGGCGGTGCAGAAAGTGGTTGATGCGATAGGCGCGCACGCTGCGCTCCAGGTTGAAGGGGTAGGTGCCGGCCAGCCGCTCGGCGCCTTCCAGTTGCTGGGCCATATGGCGGCGATGGCGCTCCACCGGGCCCGGCAAGGGCGCTTGCACGGCTTCGTTTTCATAGATGGCCGTGGCGATGCCCGTCATCGAGGGCTGGTAGTAGCTTTGATGCACTTTGCGCACGTTTGCCGACAGCGCCCCGCGCATCACCATCCACATGATGATTTCCGCGCCCTCCAGCCCGCCCAGTTCGGCGTATTCGGCCTGAGTCAGGCTGACCAGGTACTCGGGGTCTTTCTCGATCAATGACAGGAACTGTTCGTCCCAGACGGTGTTGTTGAAGCCGGCCCGCTCGCCATGCACCTGGTGCGACAGGCCGCCGGTGGCGACGATGGCCACGTCCAGGTCTTCTGGGTAGCTTTCAATTGCGCGGCGCAGCGCCTGGCCCAGCTTGTAGCAGCGGCGTGCCGTGGGGATGGGAAACTGCAGCACGCCGATCTGCAGCGGTACGATGGGCACTGCCCAATCGGGTTCGGGCGGAGTCATCATGGACAGCGGCGAGAAACAGCCATGATCCAGCGGCTTTCCCTGGAAGAACGACATGTCGAACTCTTCGCTCATCAGCGATTGGCCGATGTGGCGGGCCAGGGCGGCGTGCCCAGGCACTGGCGGCAGGTCGCGCTTGCCGCCGCCTTCGTCGGCCACCGCATAGCTTTCGCCCACGCCCAGCGCAAAGGCCGAGTAATGATCGAAGAAGAACGAGGTGATGTGATCGTTGAAGATCATGAACAAGGCATCGGGCTTGCGCTGCGCCAGCCATTGCTGCACCGGCTCGAATCCCTCGAAAATGGGCGCCCAGGTGGGGGATTGTCGCTTGTTGCCGTCGAAGGCGAAGCCAATGGTGGGCGTGTGGGAAGCGGCGACGGCGCCGATGATTCTGGCCATGAAGCATCTCCTGTTGTATTGCGCCGGGAAGGCATGTAACTGCATGTGGCTGCGGCGTATTATTTATCGTCCTCTATCCCGCGCACAGATGCCGGGTTTGGCACCGTGATAACCATCCGTTATCATCCGGGCAAGAGAGCGCAGAAATTTAAGCACTTACATCCTGCTGTCATCCATGGCTGCGCCGCGCGCCCGGGCGCTGCTTTTTTATCCACGATTGCCCGAAGCAAGACATGAAACTGTCCACCTTGAACATCTTGATGGCCGCCATCGAAGAAGGGTCGCTGCGCAGCGCGGCACGGCGCATGGGCGTCTCTCAGCCCGCCTTGACCAAGTCGATCCGCGAGCTGGAGCTTGAGCTTGGCACGACGCTGTTGCATCGAACCTCGCGCGGCGTGCAGGCCACCGCCCAAGGCAAGGTTTTGTACGAACACGCCCTGAAGGCCACGCGCGAGCTGAGCCAGGCGGCGGATGAAATCCAGCAGATGAACGGCAGGATGGTGGGCGACCTGCACATCAGCGCCGTGCCGGTCGCGGTGATGCTGCTTATCCCCGAACTGCTGCGCACCTTTGGCCAGGCCTTCCCGGAAGTGCGGCTGCGTGTCAGCGAAGAGCTGTACGTGGCGCAGCTACAGCGCCTGCGCACTCAAGAGGTGGACGTGACGGTCGGCGGCATTCCCGACGAATTGCCTCCGGGCGAGTTCGGCGTCGAGCCCTTGATCCGGACGACGATGGTGCCCACCGCGCGCAAGGGCAGCCCCTGGCTGAAGGCGCGCAAACTGACCGACCTGCAAGAGGCGCGATGGGTGTTCACCGGGGCGCAGAGCGCCTCGGGCTACGCCAAGCTGCTGTTCGAGTCGCATGGCCTGGAGGCACCGCCGATCGGGGCGGTGGTCAATTCCACGCTGGCCTTGCTGTCATTGGTGGCAACCGGCGATTATGTCGGCCTGATGCCCTCGCAGATCGCGCGCCATCCCATGGCCTTGCCGTATATTTCGGTGATTCCGATAGCGGAAAAAGGCCATCCCCTGACGATAGGCGCCATCCTGCGCAGCGACACCGTGCCTTCGCCCTTGCTGCGCAACGTGCTCGCGCACCTTCATCGCGCCGCACATCACGTCGGCGACGCGATCTGAGGAGTAGGCGCCGGTTCGCAATGGCCGATTGATCGATGGCTTATTGGCTTTACCTGTCGGCCTTCCAGGCATGCCACGCCACAACGGCCGAGGCCAGGCCCCAGAACGCCAGATATTCGATGCCGCCGCCTGCCCAGTACCAGCCCATGCCCTTGACGACAATGGTGGCGTAGATGGCCACGAACATGATGACGGTGGAGATCAGCGCCGCGTAGAGCGTAAGTATGCCGAAGGTCAGGCCGATGCCGGCCAGAAGCTCGGCGGCCATGGCCACGCTTACAAATACCGCGCCCGGGCTCAGGCCGGCGGCTGTAAAGAAGCCTGCCGTACCCTCGAAGCCCACGATCTTGGAATAAACATGGGGAAAATAGAACAGGCCGCAAAGGGTGCGGATGAGGTTGATCGGTTGGCAAAACCGGTCGCAAAGTGAGGTGGCCATGGCGCTTCTCCGTTATCAGTATAGGTATTGAGTCGCGTGCGCGAAGCGCCGCTTGGCCTATTGTCGGCCAGAGAATGCGGTGCCGGCTTGAGAACGATCAATACACCGCCAACTATTTTCGTCTACCGGATGATCGTGAGGTGGATGCTGAATACCTCGTAGCGGCGCCGCATGGCACGGGGCCTAGCTTTTTCCCAAGGCCTTGGACAGCATCGCCAATACATGTTCAGCGTCGGCGCCGCCGTCCGCTTCCGCCTTCCAGGCAATGAATCCGTCGGGCCGGATCAGTACCGCGCCGCTTGCGGATACGCCGTAGCGCGACGCGAAAGCCGCCTGCCGATCGGTAACCGCGCCTTGGCCGTCCAGTATATGCACATCCAGCGGCAGCTTCAGGCGGGCCGCGGCGTCTTCGGTCGTAGAAGCCCATTTTTGTCCCTCCGGTCCGGCAACCAGGGCGTGGCGCTTGGCCACGAGATCCAGAACGGAGCTTTCTTTGCCATCGCGTTCGAGCAGAAGATGCGGTGCCCGGCTGCCGGGGCGGCCTGTCGCTTCGCGCGGGTCTTCGTAGACACGGTCGTGATCGTCCTTGATCGGGGCGATGGCCGAAGAGCGATACAGATAGCCGATCTCCATGTTCAAGTCGTCTATCAGGGGCTGCATGCCCTCGCGATCGCGCTCGGGGTGGATGCGCAGCACATAGCGAGTGTAGGCCTGTTCTACAGTGAGTGCGCTGACGGGACGGCGTTCGGCGTCATAGGTGTCAAGCAAGGCGGGTGATGCGACGCCTTGCAATACCAGTGCCAGCTTCCAGCACAGGTTGTGGGCATCTTGGACACCGGTGTTTCCGCCGAAGCCGCCGGTGGGCGGCATGACATGCGCTGCGTCACCGGCCAGGAATACCCGGCCTTTGTTGAAGGCTTGCGCAACGTCGGCCACTGCCTGCCAGCGTGCGATGTCTTCAATGACGATGGCCACGTCGGGGTCGCCAATGCCCGAGCGCACCAACTGCTCGGCGATTTCCGGCGTGATGATATCGGCAATGTTGTGCGCTTCGGGGCGACCGACATCGCCCACGGTGTTGACGACCAGGAAGCCGGTCTTGCCGCTTCGCTCCATGCGGAAAAAGCCGCGCAGATCGTTGTTCTTGACATAAATGACGCCCAAGTTGCGGTTTTCGAGCCATTTTGCGCAATCGGCGCTGAAGTACAAGGTGACGCTATGCGAAAGCTGGCCGTGGCCGACCATGTCGATGCCCAGCTTGTTGCGAACAGGGCTGCGGTTGCCGTCGGCGGCAATCATGTATTGGGCGCGTATGGTGTCTTCCCGCCCGGTCTCTACATTTCGCACGGTGGCGGTAACGCCGGTGCCGTCTTGTTCAAAGGCGACCAGCTCGGTGCTGTAGCGAAGTTGGGCGCCCAGCTCTTGGGCCCGCTCGCGCAGCAAGGGCTCCAGGCTTTGCTGGGTCAGGAACAGCCTGCGACTGGGGCTGTAGCGTTCCACTCCTTCGTTAAGGTTGACGATGTAATGCGCAATTTCCTCGCCGGCCAGCGATTCGACGGCATTGATGCCGCCGTCGGGGTCGAACTGCGCTTCGGATGTTCTACGCACCGCGTCTTCCAGCCCTATGGCGCGGAAGGCCTCCAAAGTACGCAAATGGAAGTGGCCCGCCCTGGGATGGATGGCGGTGCCCTGGTGCCGCTCCACCGCCAGGCATTGAACGCCGTGATGGGCCAGCATGGCGGCGGCCGAAAGCCCTACAAGGCTGCCCCCGATAACTAGTACGTCTGTGTGGATCATGGCGATGGTCTCCTGCTTGTATGCACGATAGTCATTTTGGGATCGTATTTACTTTAAGGGGCGAGGAAGTGAGGCGGCTATCAAATTCCGGACTGGTTTTATAGAAGAAAGCTCGGTATAAACCCTGAGCCAGTGTGGAGGCCGAGTTATTTAATTTATATTGGAGAGCAACCTGGTCCCGAGCGTATTCGCCTCAACATGGCCCGCTTGCGTAACTGCCCCATGCCGTGCTTTATGTGTGAACTACCAGACTTTCTCATAACCGATGCCCAACGTTCAGCTCAGGCGAAACAGCGAGTTTCCAGTTCGTGAAACCCACCGAATAGCCGCATTGCCCGGCAATCGCATGGAAATGTCCAGCGAAGGCAAGGGCTGGCGCGACCTGTACACGTCGGTGGCCAGCGAACAATCGTGGTCGGCCACCATAGGCGGCGTCGACCACTTTTGTCTGGCTTATTGCGTGTCGGGGTCCGCAGGCATCACGCGCCGCATTTCGGGTAGCGCCGCGCCCAGCCGCGCCTTGCTGCGGCCAGGGTATTTTGGCTCTATTCCCGCAGGGGCCGAGACCGATTGGCGGGTTGTTGGTGCGCCGCAGGTCATGTTGCTGTATTTGCGTAACTCCCTGCTGAAGCAGGTGGTGGAACAGGTATTCGACGGCGATCAGCGTCGCATGCAACTGCGGCCCATACTTGGCGAAGCCGAGCCGTTGCTGGAACAGTTGTCGCTGGCGGTGCTGTCGGCCTTGCGCATGCCGGGTGCCCACGAGCGTCTATATGTCGACAGCCTGGCAAACGCCCTGGCGGTACAGACTTTGTTCGCCTTGGGCGGGGGCGGCAATGAGCGCCAAGCGCTATTGGAAAGCCGGCGCGAAATTTCCAATACGGGCATGCGGCGGGTTATTGAGTATATAGACGCCGAGCTAGGCAACGATCTGAGCTTGGGGGCGCTTGCGGAAGTGGCCAACTACAGCCCCAGCTTCTTTGCCCGGGCGTTCAAGCGCCATATGGGCGAGCCTTTGCATCAATATGTCTTGAGGCGGCGAGTTGCGTACGCGAAGAAGTTGTTGCTTGGCTCTGATGCAACCATCAGCCAAATTGCCATGGAAACGGGCTTTTCAAGCCAAAGCCATCTGACCAGTGCGTTTCGCCGCTTAACCGGCCGCACGCCCGGCATGTTGCGCCGCCACCAAGGTTAGGTGCGCGGCGCGCTTTCTGTGTTGCGCATGGCGCCGTTTTTCACAATAGCGACACAGGGGTTGAACCCCATCGCATAGGCCAGGTCGCCAGGCCGGTCAATTTCCCATAGGGCAAAATCGGCGTTCTTGCCCGGTTCGAGGCTGCCTATGGAATCAGCAAGCCCCAATGCCCGTGCCGCGTTGATGGTGGCTCCCGCCAGGGCTTCTTGAGGTGTCAGGCGGAAGATGGTGCAACCCATGTTCATGGCCAGCAGCAGCGAGGTCATGGGCGAGGTGCCCGGATTGCAGTCGGTGGCCACCGCGATGGGCACGCCGGCGTCGCGCAGCCCCTGAACCGGCGGCAATTGCGTATCGCGCAGATAATAGAAGGCGCCCGGAAGCAGCACCGCGACCGTGCCCGCCTCGGCCATGGCGGTGATGCCTTCGGCCGAGAGGTGTTCCAGATGGTCGGCGGAAAGCCCTTGGTAGCGCGCTGCCAGTTGGGCGCCGCCGTGGTCGGACAACTGCTCGGCGTGCAGCTTCACAGGCAGGCCGTGTCGCTTGGCCGCCATGAACACGCGCTCGGTCTGCGCAGGGGTGAAGCCTATGCTTTCACAAAAGGCGTCAACGGCGTCGACCAGGCCTTGCTCGACCAGAGCAGGCAACATGTTTTCACAGACTTCGTCGATGTAGTCGTCTGGCCGGGCCGCGTATTCGGGAGGCAGCGCGTGGGCTCCAAGAAATGTGGTTCGCACTGTCAGCTTCAGGCGCGTTTCAATTTCGCGGGCCGCCTGCAGCATTTTCTGTTCTGTGGGCAGGTCAAGGCCGTAGCCGGATTTGATTTCCAGCGTGGTGACGCCCTCGGCCATCAATGCCTTTACCCTGGGCAGGCTTTGCCGCAGCAGCTCATCAAGGCCGGCTTCGCGGGTGGCGCGCACAGTCGAGACGATGCCCCCGCCTTCGCGCGCGATTTGCTCGTAGGGCACGCCGTTAAGGCGTGCTTCCCATTCGTTGCTGCGATTGCCGGCATAAATGATGTGAGTATGGCAATCGATAAGGCCGGGTGTCAGCCATGCTCCGCCGCCGTCGTGTTCGTGCGCGGCGTGCGCCACGCGCGGCAGGGCGCCGCGTTTGCCCAGCCAGGCGATTTTTCCTTGCCTTACCGCAATGGCTCCATCGTGGATTTCACCATAGCCGCCCGATGGGCTCATGGTGGCAAGATTGACGTTTACCCACAGGGCGTCCCAGTTCGGGCCGGAATCTTTCATAGTGCGCTCGATTGATTGGCGATGCGCGCGACCAGGCGGGCGGCGACGCGCGCGCTGCGATTATCGATGTCGAAATCAGGATTGAGTTCGGCAATGTCGGCCAGGCGCATTTTGCCCGATGCCGCCACATGGTCGGCCAGGGCTTCCACCACCTCGAGGGGAACCCCTCGGGCGGCGGGCGCGCTGACGCCGGGCGCAACGTAGGCTGGTAGTACATCCAGGCAGATGGTGAAATAAACATGGTCGACGCTGTGCAGGAAAGCGTCCAGCCGCAAGAGCACGGCGGTGCGGTCGGTAATGCCCATTTCTTCATCGAGCAGCCATTCAACGCCCAGCGACGACGCACGGTCGAATAGAGCTTGGGTATTGGCGAATTGGCTTACGCCCAGACAGCAATAGTTGAAGTCCCAGCCCCGCTGTTCGCAAGTTTCGGCAATTTGGCGAAACGGTGTTCCTGAACTGGCGTGCTCGGCCTGCCGCAGGTCGAAGTGTGCGTCGAGATTGATGATGCCGACACGGGGCGCGGTTTGATGTTGCGCAGCAAGATGACGGGCAAGCCCTTCGAACGACCCGAAGGCGATTTCGTGGCCGCCTCCCAGCGTAATAGGAAGGTGGCCATGCTTGAGCACGCCGGCCAGGTGTTCAGAAAGTTCGTCCTGCGCCTGTTCGAGCCCGTCGTGCGCACCGATGGCTTGCGGGACGACGTCGCCGGCGTCGAAAATCTGCTTGCATTGATTGACCGGCATATTGCTTAACATGGCCCGGATGGCGGCCGGCCCCTTGCGGGCGCCGGGCCGGCCATGATTGCGCTGTACTCCGGCGTCGCAAGCAAAGCCCGTCAGCACGACGCCTTGGCCGGCGTCGCCTGACAGGGGCCGCACAGCCTGGTGCCAGCGCTGTCCGGCGGGGCCCTCGGCTGCGTCGGTGCGGCCCTTCCATTGCGTCATGTCGGCGGGTATAAGCATGGCGGTATCGCTTTATTTGATCATGGGAAGCTGCAGGCCGAAGCGCTTGGCGCAATCGATGGCAGCCTGGTAACCGGCATCGGCGTGGCGCATGACGCCCGAGCCGCAGTCATTGATCAGAACGCGCTCGAGCCGCTTGGCCGCTGCGTCGCTGCCGTCGGCCACGATGACCATGCCGGCATGCTGCGAGTAGCCCATGCCCACTCCGCCACCGTGGTGGAAAGACACCCAGCTGGCGCCGCCCGCGGTGTTGAGCAAGGCGTTAAGCAACGGCCAGTCGGAAACTGCATCAGTGCCATCGCGCATGGCTTCGGTCTCGCGGTTGGGGCTGGCCACTGAGCCGGTGTCCAGGTGGTCGCGCCCGATGACGATGGGCGCCTTCAGTTCACCCGTGCGCACCATTTCGTTGAATGCCAGGCCGGCGACGTGTCGCTCGCCCAGGCCAAGCCAGCAGATGCGCGAGGGCAGGCCCTGGAAGGCGATGCGCTCGCGCGCCATGTCCAGCCAATGGGTCACGGGCTTGTTCTCGGGAAAGAGTTCTTTGATCTTGGCGTCGGTCTTGTAGATGTCTTCGGGGTCGCCCGACAGCGCCACCCAGCGGAAAGGGCCCTTGCCTTCGCAAAACAGCGGCCGGATATAGGCGGGCACGAAACCCGGGAAATCGAAGGCGTTTGACACGCCCGCATCGGACGCGACCTGGCGGATGTTGTTGCCGTAGTCGACAGTGGGTATGCCCATGGCATGGAAGTCGAGCATGGCCTGTACGTGAACCGCGCAGGATTCGCGGGCGCGAGAGGTAAGTTCGGCGTGCTGTGAAGAGTCTTTACGCGCGGCCTCCCACTGCTCAAGCGTCCAGCCCATGGGCAGATAGCCGTTGACCAGGTCGTGGGCGGAGGTCTGGTCGGTGACCAGATCCGGTTTCATGCCACCCTCTTTGGCGCGGCGCGCCAGCTCGGGCAGAATTTCAGCCGCGTTGCCCAGCAGGGCGATGGAAACGGCCTCTTTGCGTTCACAGTGGTAGCGCACCATGGCCAGCGCTTCGTCGAGATCTTTGGCCTGTTTGTCGACATACCGCGTGCGCAGCCGGAAGTCGATGCGGCTTTGCTGGCATTCGATATTGAGCGACACCGCGCCGGCCAGCGTGGCGGCCAGTGGCTGTGCTCCGCCCATGCCGCCCAGGCCGGCGGTAAGTATCCAGCGGCCTGACCAGTCGCCGTTGAAGTGCTGACGGCCGGCTTCGACGAAGGTTTCATAGGTGCCCTGGATGATGCCCTGGCTTCCAATATATATCCAGCTGCCGGCTGTCATCTGGCCATACATGAAGAGGCCCTTGCGGTCCAGTTCGTTGAAGTGCTCCCAATCGGCCCATTGCGGCACCAGGTTGGAGTTCGCGATCAGTACCCGGGGCGCATCGGCATGGGTCTTGAACACGCCCACCGGCTTGCCGGACTGCACCAGCAAAGACTCGTCTTCTTCCAATTGCTTGAGCTCGGTCAGAATCTGGTCGTAGCACTCCCAGTTGCGCGCCGCCCGGCCAATGCCGCCGTACACCACCAGGTGTTGCGGGTCTTCGGCCACTTCGGCGTCGAGGTTGTTCTGGATCATCCGGTAGGCTGCTTCGCTGATCCAGTTCTTGCATGTCAGCTTGTCGCCGCGCGGAGCATGGATTTTGCGTGTGGCGTCGTAGCGCGGATCGCTTGCGTGTTGATCAGTTGCGGTGTTCATACTCGTTTCCTCTTTCTTTGTTGCTCGGGCGTGGCGGCGTGCAGCTGTCGCGCGAGCCCGCAATGGAGTTGCTTAATGCAGGCCCAGATACGCAGCGGCCAGGTCGGGGTCTTTGGCGGCGTCTTGTGCGCTGCCCTGCCATACAGTTCGACCGGATTCCAGCACGCAGACCTGGTCTGCCACGCTAAGCGCACGGTCGGTGTTTTGTTCGACCAGCAAGATGGTCAGGCCTTCAGCGCGCAATTTTTGCAGGGCGTGGTAGCACAGGTCGATGATCTTGGGCATAAGGCCAAGCGAAAGCTCGTCGATCATGATCAGCTTGGGCCGCGCCATAAGGGCGCGCCCGATAGCAAGCATCTGCTGTTCGCCGCCCGATAGGTTGCCGGCCAGAGAGCCCAGGCGCTCGCCCAGGCGCGGAAACAACGCCAGCACTTTGTCGCGGTCTTCGGCGAAATCGGTCTTGGGCCGGATCATACCGCCCACGCGCAGGTTGTCTTCGACGCTTAGATCTTTGAACAGCCGGCGTCCCTCGGGGGAAATGGCCAAGCCCAGGCGCACTCGGTCGGCCGGCGGCAAGGCGCTGATGTCACGGCCCTCGAACATGATGGCGCCGCCATGCAATTGGACGTGGCCGGCGATGCACATAAGGGTGGACGATTTTCCGGCGCCATTGGCACCCACCAGGGCGGTGATGGTTGCCGGTTCCAGCGTCAGCGACAGGTTGGATACGGCTTCGAACGTGCCGTAGCCGCAGGTCAGGTTTTTTAACTCAAGCACCTTGTTCCTCCGTGGTGTCGGCATTTGCTTCGGCGCCCAGGTAGGCGGCACGCACCTGCGGTTGCTGCATGACTTCGCGCGGCGGACCGCTGGCGATGTGGCGGCCGTTGTCCAGCACCACCAGCCGATGGCAGATACGCATGACTTCGCCCAGGTTGTGTTCGATGAGGATGGTGGTTACCCCTTGCCGATTGATTTCGGCAATGGTGTCCGCCAGCGTGGCCGCCTCTTTGGAGTTCAGGCCCGCCAAAGGCTCATCCAGCAGCAGCAGCTTGGGCTCTTGTGCCAGGGCTCGGGCGACTTCAAGACGCTTCAGTACGCCCAGCGGCTGGATGCCGGGCATTTGGTCGGCGTGCTGGGCGATGCCGACTCGCTCAAGCATGCGGCGCGCAATGTCGCGCTCATGGCTGGAACTGGTGTGCAGCAGCGCTTTCAGGGGCGAGTGGGTGTGGGCGCTGCCGGCAGCCAGGGCGACGTTGTCCAGCACGGAAATGTCGCGAAACGGCCGTACCAATTGCTGCGAGAAGGCCAGCCCTCGTCGGATGCGCTGGTGTGTGGGCAGGCCGTTCAACTTGTGCTCGCCAAGGTGGATGGCGCCCATGTTGGCTGTAACCACCCCTGTGATGGCTCGCATCAGCGTGGTCTTGCCGGCCCCGTTGGGACCGATCAAGCCAAGCAACTCGCCCTGGCGAACGTCGAACGATACGTCGTCGACGGCTTTGAGGCCGCCGAACTGCACCGTGACCCCGTTTACGCGAAGTAAAGTCGTGTCGGCGGTCATAAGCGTGCTCCTTCGGTTTGGCCTTTGCCTGCGCGGCGGCGCAGCAGGGCGCGGACAATGCCCGCCACGCCGCCCGGAGAAAAGCGCATCATCAGGAACAACACACCGCCGTAGACCAGCAGCTTGTAGTCGCCGATGACCTGGAACCAGGCCGGCAGGGCCGAAAGCAAAGCGGCGCCGAAAATTACGCCGGGAACAGAACCGATGCCGCCGAAGACCACCATGGACAGCACGGTGATCGACTCGATGAAGCCGAAGCTTTCGGGGCCGATGTATTTGAAGTGCTGGCCGTACAGCCCGCCGGCCAGGCCGGCTATGGCTGTGCCCATGGCGAACGCCGCAAGCTTGTAGCGGGGAACGTCGATGCCAAGCACGCGCATGGTGTCCTCGTCTTCGGCTATGCCGTTGAACACGCGGCCCATCCAGGATTTCTGGATGTAGATGCAGAAGACGGCAACCAGCGCGGCCAACCCCAGCGACAGCCACATGAAACCCACGCGGTCGAGGCCGGAACCCGGAATGCCCGAGAGCCCCATTTCACCGCCCAGCCATTCTTGCTGGCGCACGATGCCCACGAACAGGAATACGACCCCCATGGTGGTGATGGCCAGGAAGTCGTCGCGTACACGCAGACTTGTAAGCCCGACGATGACGCCCACTATGCCGGCAAGCAGCATGCCAATGGGAAGGGTGGCGAAAAATGGTACACCCGCCTTGCACAGTATGGCCGAGGTATAGGCGCCGATGCCCAGGAAAGCGGCGTGGCCGAGGCTGATCTGGCCGCAAAAACCGGTTATGAGGTTGAGGGACAGCGCAAAGATGACGCTGATTCCCATGGCGGTAAGTAAAGAAATTTCATATGCCATGTGCGTCTCCTAGCGTCGTGCGAAAAGTCCCTGGGGACGGACCATGAGTACGAGAATGAGCAGGGCGAAAGCAATGGCGTTGCGATCGAGTAGATGGTCGAGATAGATGGTGCCGAAGGATTCGACCACACCCAGCACCAGTGATGCCAGCAGCGTGCCGCGTACCGAACCCATGCCGCCCAGCACGATAATGGCCAGCGCCTTGTATGACGGAACACTGCCCATGGTGGGTTCGACAAGGTTGTTGAGCAGAGCGACCCAAACTCCGGCAAAGCCGGCCAGCGCCGAGCCGACGAAGAAGTTCAGATCGCGCACTGTGCGCAGGCGAATGCCGAAGGATTGCGCCATTTGCGGATCGGATACGGTTGCCTGGCACGCGATGCCGATACGGGTATGGGTTTGCAGATAGCCAAGGGCCGCGATGATGGCCAAGGAACTGCCCATGACCATGAGCTCGGCCAGGCTGAAGTGCAGCCCGCCGAACACATGCACATATTCTTGCAATGGCGGCGAATCGTAAGTAAGGCCGGCTGCGCCGAACAGAATTCGGAAGGCCTCTTCAAAGGCGATGTATAGCCCGATGGAAGCAATCAGCGCGACGAAGGGCGGCTGATTCAATATGGGTTCGTAGCAAAGGCGATAGATGATCACGCCCACGATGCCCGCGCCTATCATGGCGGCGATACAGGCAAGCGTCAGGCTTCCCGTGGCATTGGTGGCGATGACGCCGATGTATCCGCCCAGCGTGAACAGGGCGGCATGGGCGATGTGCAGGATGCGCAGCAGCCCGTACACCAGGGTTAGGCCAAGGGCGATGAGGGCGTAAATACTACCCTGCACCAGTCCTTGCGCAACGAGCTCGACAAAGAGCATAGTGGCTCCTGGATTGATCTTATTGAAGCGGTGGCCGCGGTACCGGGCGGTTGTGCGCTTTCTTGGAGGATGCGCGCGCCGCCCCGCGCGGCGCGCTGTACGTGAAGCTTATTTGCTGGGGGGCGCGAGCAGTTCTGGATCGTGCAGCACCGAGTGGCGATGGAACGCGCCGTCTTTCACGACCTGTACCTGAAGGTCTTTGCTGACTTCATGCAGGTCATTGAACTCGAGCTTGCCGATGGGCATGGTGTAGCTGCCCTCGGCGATGGCGTCACGCAGCTCGGCGCCGCCCTTGCCGTTGGTCTTGCGCAGGCCTTCGATCAGGATGGCCGTTGCCGTGTAGGTGGAGGCCCCCACCATGTCGGCGCCGAAGCCGGCCTTTTCGCGGAACTTCTCGAGGAACTCTTTGGTTTCAGCAACGTCGGAATCGCGATCCAGCGAGGTGACCAGCAGGGTGCCTTCGGAGGCCTTGCCGGCGATCTCGATGAATTTTTCGCTGTCGTAGCCTTCTTGGCCGATGATGGGCACCGTTACGCCTGCGGCGCGCATCTGCGAAACCAGCGGGCCGGCGTTGAAATAATAGCCCGAGGCGTAAATGGCTTCCGGGTTGTCAGACTTTACCTTGGCGATCAGCGAACCGAACTGGCGGTCTTTGATGTCGTATTCGTACTCGCTGACGATGTCCAGATCGAATTTCTTCGCGCCCTCTTTGAAACCCCTGGCCAGGGTTTGGCCAAAGTCGTTCTTAAGCGTGACCAGCACCACCCGTTTCTTGCCCAGTTCGTTGACCAGCTTGGCGCCACCGCGCCCCTGGACTTCGCCCATGGATGATACGCGGAACATGTAGTTGCCGGTTTGAGTAACGCTGGGGTCGATGGAGTAGGCGACCACGTAGGGCACTTCGGCGGCCTGGAATATCTGCGCGGCCGGGCGAGTGGCCGCCGAGTAAGAGCCGGAGACGGCGCCCACGACCTTGTCGCGTTCGATGAGCTTGGTGGCTACCGGCGTGGCTTCCTTGGCCGATGCCTGGTCGTCGTAGGCGATGAGTTCGATCTTTTCACCGTTAACGCCGCCTTCGGCATTGGCTTTCTCGACGGCAAGCTGTGCGCCTATGTGGGCCGAGTTTCCGTCAAATGCGGCAAAGCCGGTAAGGGGGACGTTGAGCCCGATCTTGATGTCGGCCAAGGCAGTTGGTGCGGCGAAGGCTGCGGATACCGCTACGGCCAGCGCAAGCTTGCCGGTGGTTATGAATCGTTTCATTGTTGTGTCTCCTGATAGTTGACCACGTGCGCATTAAGTTGTGATAAGTTGTCTATACAACTTTGCCAGATACAACTCTATCAAATAACATCTGTTACATCAATAGTGTTTTCCAGGAGAAAATGTGAGCAGCAAGAAAGAGGAGACAATGCCCCGATACCTGCGCATCAAGAATTATCTGCTCGCAGGGATACAAAAAGGCCGCTGGAAAGAAGGGGACGTGGTTCCGACCGAACAGGCGCTGGTCAAGAAATTCGGCGTATCGCGCATGACAGTCAATCGTGCCGTAAAAGAGCTGACCGCCGAAGAGGTCTTGACGAGGGTGCAGGGCTCAGGAACTTTCGTGGCAAAACAGAAGTATCAGGCCACCCTGATAGCCATCAAGAGCATTGCCGATGAGGTGCGTGATCGGGGCCACGAGCATAGTTGTGAAGTGCATTTGCTCGAACAACACAATGCGCAAGAGCCTTTCACCCATCGCTTCGGCGTCTCGGCGGGTCATGCTTTATTCCATTCGGTAATCGTGCACTTGGACAACGGCGTGCCCATACAAGTGGAAGACCGGTGGGTGAATGCCGTAGTGGCTCCCGACTATCTGGAGCAAGACTTCGCGGCCACCACACCGAACGAATATCTAATGGTCGTGGCGCCGCTTCAGGGTGTGCGGTATAGCGTCGAGGCGATGAGCGCACCGCACGAAATAGCGCGAATGCTGCATATTCCGGAAGGCGAGCCGTGCCTGGTGCTTAAACGCACGACGCTGTCGCAGGATCAAGTGGCGTCGGTGGCGACCATGTGGTATCCGGGAAGCCGGTATCAGTTGGCAGGCACGTTATAAAAGCGCGACGCAAAAGCGGTTGCCGTCTGGGCGGATGCCACGCGAACCGATTTGGGATGACGGTGCGGGCTTGTGAGGAAATAGGGGCGGCGTCGCCCCGGCATCTACGTTGTGGCCGCGTCTTCTTCTTTGCTGGGCTTTTCGCTGTGCTTGCTGGTGTGCAGGGAGATCATTGGCGGTTGGGCTTGTTCAGCGCGTTCGCGGACAATGCGAGCTTCCATTGAAAGAGCGTAAGGCTTGACTTTCCAGGTGCGGTACGGAGCAAGAGTTTTGTTTGTTGCGGACATTGAGTTTCCTGGTTGAACACTCCGGCGCCCATCAATGATGACGAACCCCGGCGTTGCTGGAGTCACTATGATTGCACATGCATGTTTCACCCGTGCTACTGCGACTATTGATGCCGAAGGTGTAAAAATGCGTTTCGGATTCAATACTTCTAGGATGGCATATGAACGGACAGATGCGCATCGGTGATATCCCTTGCTTCACGCGGGTTACGACGGTTCGACGCGCCGAACGTCCAGTATGGTGATGCGCCGGCCTTGCAATTCGGTCACTTCAAAGGCGAAGGCGTCGATCGTCACGCGTGAACCGATTTGCGGCTGGCTATCCAGATGCGCTTGCACCAGCCCCGCAATAGAGGACACATCAAGTTCGTCATCGACCAGGCCGGTGCTTCCCAGTTCTTGCTCCAGGTGATGCAGGTCGGCCGAACCCGAGATGCGCCAATGCCCTTCCTCCAGCCTTTGAATGGCCGGCTGTTCGTCCTCGTCCGGAAACTCGCCGGCGATCGCTTCCAGAATGTCGATTGGGGTCACAAGGCCTTGTATCGTGCCGTACTCGTCTGCAACCAGTGCAAGCTGCCCGCGCGAGCCGCGCAGCGTCTCCATCGTCTTGATGACACCGGCCAGTTCACTGACGACGATAGGCTGGCGCAGCCAAGGCTTGATGGTGAGCCGTCCAGTGTCCAGCAGCTCCGCCAGCAGATCTTTGGCGCGAACCACGCCCAGAAGCGTATCCAGGTCGCCGCGGCCCACGGGGAAAAAGCTGTGCGGTGTTTCGCGCAACATCTTGATGGTGTCCTGCGGGTCGTCTTCGATGTCGACCCACGAGATGTCGGAACGCGGCGTCATAATCGACCAAACCGTGCGCTCGCCCAGCGTCAGCACACCGCTGACCATATTGCGCTCTTCAGCGCCGAAGGCGGGCTCGTGCCCTTCGTCCGCATTTGAGCCTTCGCCTGCGGTTTCCGATTCGGTCCGGTTGCCGCCAAGTATGCGAAGCACAGCCTCTGCCGTACGGTCGCGCAGAGGTAGCCGCGCCTCATTGCGAAGCATGCTGCGGCGCGCCACCTGGTTGAAGAACTCGATCAAGATCGAAAACCCGATGGCGGCATACAAATAGCCTTTGGGAATCTTGAAGCCCAAACCTTCTGCGGTAAGACTCAGGCCGATCATCAGAAGAAAGCTCAAGCACAGCACCACCACGGTCGGGTGGGCGCTGACGAACTTGGTCAAGGGCTTAGAGGCCCACAGCATGATGCCGATGGAAATGATCACGGCGGCCATCATCACCGGCAGTTCGTCCACCATGCCGACGGCGGTAATGACGGCATCCAGCGAAAACACCATGTCCAGCACAACAATCTGTGCGATCACAACGCCGAAGCCCGCATACACCTTGGATTTGGTGTGAGTGTGAGTCTTGCCTTCGAGCCGTTCGTGCAATTCAGTAGTAGCCTTGAAGAGCAGGAAGAGACCGCCTAGAAACAAGATCAGGTCGCGACCCGAAAAGCCGTGGTCCCCGACGAAGAACAGCGGGGCGGTGAGCGTTACCAGCCAGGAAACGATGGACAGCAGGCCCAGCCGCATGAACAGCGCCAGCGAAAGGCCGACGACTCGCGCCTTGTCGCGTTGCGCCGGCGGCAGCTTTTCGGCCAGGATGGCGATGAAGATCAGGTTGTCGATTCCCAGGACAATCTCAAGCACGACTAGCGTCAGCAGCCCGATCCAGATGTGGGGATCAAATAGCAGTTCCATGGGGATTCGAAAGAAGTGGGAGGGCGGAAAGCGCCATGGGCCGGGCATGGTCGCGGGCGGACAGGCCGGGTACCGGAGGCAATGCCGGATGTATGTGGGCGAGGACGAAAGTTCGTCTCATGCGGGCGCGGAGAATAGCGGGCCTGCCAGTATAGTCGAACTGCGGCTTACGACTGCGACCTTACAAAAACGAGCGTGTACGTCTCTTTAAGTAGACATAACGCCTGCCTTGCCCTATACTTGCTGCTTGGTCGTTGGGCGGCTTATGTCGCTTGAACGCTATTACCCGGGTCTAATTTCGCGAGTTTCGCAAGACCCTGTCAAATGCCATCACGCGGTGGCTCGGCCCTATGGGTTGATTTCAACGGTTCTTCGAACCGCACAAACGTACGAATCACGTACGGTCAAAGTACGAACAAGTACTCAATATAGCGGAAACGTGCAACGCACGGCGCCTTGTGCCGCGCGCGTTACATGCGTGCGCGTTCAATGATGTTATGGCCGTCCACGACGAGCCCTATGGATGTTACGGCGCCAGCGTGCCGGCCCTTGCGTTGGGTCGTCCATAAAGAATTAATCATAAAAGGATCTTGTTTCATGCAGGACACAGAGTTATTTCAGTTATCCGGGCTGACAGCCGTATTGCTGCTGGTGGGCTTTTATGCGGTTACCTTTCTGATGTCGCTGACCATCAGGCAGAAGAATGAGAACGTTGACGGCTACATGGTCTCCAACAACGCCATCGGCTTCGGGCTATCGGCGGCAAGCATGATCGCCACCTGGATCTGGGCGGCGTCATTTTACGCAAGCGCCAGCGCGGGTTACCGATATGGCATCTCTGGCCCGATCCACTACGGGCTTTGGGGGGCGCTGATGATCTTGTTCATCTACCCCTTCGGTCGGCGTTTTCGGCAGCTTGCTCCGAAAGCTCACACCTTGGCTGAGGTGATGCATGCGCGCCACGGAAAATCCAGCCAGCTGATCATGGCTGCGTCCAACCTGGTCGGAAGCTGTATCAGCCTTATGGTCAACTTCACTGCCGCGGGCGCCCTGGTGTCGATACTTAGCCCATTGAGCTTCGTGCAGGGTGTCCTGATTGCCGGAGCAGGCGTGCTGTCGTATACCATCTGGTCCGGCTTTCGCGCTTCGGTCATGACCGACTTTGCGCAGCTTGCGGCCATGATCCTGTCTGCCGTGGTGATCATTCCGATCATCTTCTTCAATGTCGGCGGCACCGAGATGCTGGCGGCCAATATGTCGACGCTTACCGCTCAACAGGCAACGTTTTTTTCTTCGGAGGCCTTCTTGAACCAGGGCGCGCCGTACCTGGTCGCCGTATTGGCGTACGCCATCGGCAACCAGACAATTGCGCAGCGCCTGTTTGCAGTGCGCGAAGACCTGATCAAACCAACCTTCATTGCGGCCACGGTAGGCTATGGCGCCATCGTTATCGGATTGGGAATGCTGGGCTTGCTTGCATTGTTCATCGGACTCGATCCGGTTGACGGCAACCTCAACAACATCATTCCGCAAATGGCTTCGGCCTATCTGCCGCCCTTCGCCATCGGCCTGTTTTTCATCCTGGTGGTGGGTTCGTTGTCGTCCACGGCTGATTCCGATCTGTCTGCGTTGTCGGCAATCGTGATGACCGACATCTATGGCAAGAACCTGGCCAAGGGCAGGCCCGACCCGAAGCGCATGCTGTTCTGGGGCCGCATGACGATGATTGTCGCAACCATGCTGGGGGTGGTTTTCGCCAGCTTGCGCATGGACATCCTGGTGATGCTGGTGTTCGTCGGCGCGCTGTGGGGCGCCATCGTCTTTCCCGTGATCATGAGCTTCTACTGGAACCGCATCACAAATAAGGCTTTTACCAGCGCCGTTATCTGCGCAGTGGTGCTGTTCACGCTGCTGCGATTCGAACTGGTTCCATTGGATGGTGCGCCGGCCGTGCTGTTCGAGCTGCTGGCTTCGGTTGGCGGCGGCATTGTCATCGGCCTGATGGCCTTTGGCTTCCTTGGCAAGACAGCCGGTCTGGTGCTTGGCGGTCTGACCATGGTGGTACTGGCTCCGTTCAGCGTCGGCTTCATGAGGGATTACGTGGTGCTGCTAAGCTCGCTCACCTCGTACGGCGTCAGCGCTATTGTGTGCGTGGCGGTCAGCCTTCGGTCGAACGAGCGTTTCGATTTTGATCTGCTCAACGAAAGAGTGGTGGCGTTTCAATACGATGCAGTACCCGCTTCCGCAGGAAAGCCATCTGGTAAGCCGGGTCGTCAGAAAGACTCTGTGCGCAAGCCTTCAGACAAGATGACCACTCAATCTATTTGAGCCAAAGGAGAGCAGTTATGAATATATTCGCTTTAAGCGCCTACATCCTGATCTGGCCGGTCATCTCGGCCGGAATCCTGATAATGCTGGTCGTCGCCCTTATCCGCGACTTGCGCGCGGCCCGCCGCAGCGGCGATGAAATGGTGTGAATGTAACTTGGTAAACTTGGGGTCACCCTAGTTTTTGTTACGTGCGCCCCTTGCTGGGCCGGTGGTTGGCGAATTTCTGCTTGCCGATTACCGGCCCAGCCTGTGTCCACGCAACGGCAACCCGCAACTTGCTTAGAGGCTTCAGATGCCGCAATATCGTTCCCGCACTTCAACCCACGGCCGCAACATGGCCGGCGCCCGCGCGCTTTGGCGCGCCACCGGCATGAAAGACGACGACTTCAGCAAACCCATCATTGCCGTGGTCAACTCCTTTACACAGTTCGTGCCGGGACACGTCCACCTCAAAGACATGGGCCAGCTCGTGGCGCGTCAGATCGAGGCGGCGGGCGGCGTTGCCAAAGAATTCAACACCATTGCCGTCGATGACGGCATCGCCATGGGCCACAGCGGCATGCTGTACTCGTTGCCTTCGCGCGAGCTTATTGCAGATTCGGTCGAGTACATGGTCAATGCGCATTGTGCCGACGCCATGGTGTGCATCTCCAACTGCGACAAAATCACTCCGGGCATGCTGATGGCCGCCATGCGCCTCAATATACCCGTGGTCTTCGTGTCGGGCGGGCCCATGGAGGCCGGCAAGGTTGTCGAGGCCGGCACCAAAAAAATATTGATGAAGCTTGACCTGGTCGATGCCATGGTCAAGGCGGCCGACGCACAGGTAAGCGATGCCGAAGTGCAGACTATTGAGCGCAGCGCTTGCCCTACCTGCGGCTCGTGTTCGGGCATGTTCACTGCAAACTCCATGAACTGTCTTACCGAAGCCCTGGGCCTGGCCTTGCCGGGCAATGGTTCGTTGCTGGCTACCCACGCACGGCGCAAGACGCTGTTCGAGAACGCGGGCAAGCTTGTGGTTGATCTGTGCAAGCGCTACTACGAGCAGGACGACGCTTCTGTTTTGCCGCGCAACATCGCCACGGTACAGGCCTTCGAAAACGCCATGACTCTCGACGTGGCCATGGGCGGGTCGACCAACACCGTGCTGCACTTGCTGGCGGCGGCCCAAGAAGCCGAGGTCGATTTCACAATGTCCGACATCGACCGCATTTCGCGTCATGTGCCTTGCTTGAGCAAGGTGGCGCCGGCTACCGACAAATACCACATGGAAGACGTGCACCGTGCCGGTGGCATATTCGCCATTCTGGGCGAACTCGCTCGCGCGGGCTTGCTGAATTTGGACGTGGGCAACGTCCATGCGGGCACGTTGCGCCAGGCCATCGATCAGTGGGACATCAATAGCGGGCATGCCTCCCAGGAAGTTCTCGATTTCTACAAGGCGGCTCCGGGGGGCGTGCCCACCCAGGTGGCTTTTAGCCAAGATAAATATTTCGATACCCTCGACCTTGATCGCAAGGGCGGTTGCGTACGTTCGCGCGAACACGCTTATTCGCAGGACGGCGGCCTGGCTGTGCTATACGGCAACCTGGCGCCTAATGGCTGCATCGTGAAGACGGCGGGGGTGGATGACAGCATACTTACCTTTACCGGCACGGCCCGAGTCTACGAAAGCCAGGATACGGCCGTAGAGGGAATTCTTGGCGACGAGGTGAAGGCGGGGCACGTAGTCATCATCCGCTACGAAGGTCCCAAGGGCGGCCCTGGCATGCAGGAAATGCTTTATCCCACCTCTTACCTGAAATCGAAGGGGCTGGGTGCAAGTTCTGCGCTGCTTACCGACGGCCGATTCTCGGGCGGCTCTTCCGGCCTGGTCATTGGTCACGCCTCGCCCGAGGCGGCCGAAGGCGGCAATATTGGCCTGGTCAATGATGGCGATACCATCGAGATCGACATCCCCAACCGCCGCATACATCTGGCGATCAGCGATGAAGAACTGGCCGACCGACGGGCAGCCATGGAGGCGCGCGGCGACAAGGCCTGGCAGCCGGTTGATCGCGAGCGTTATGTTTCGCAGGCCTTGCAAGCCTATGCGGCATTGGCCACCTCGGCCGACCGGGGCGCTGTGCGCGATGTCAGTCAACTGCGCAAACGTTAAGACCAGGCCGGTCCGGGCATGCTGCTCACGCTGCTGAACATCGTCTTGCCCGTGGCGGCCGTGGCCGCCCTGGGCTATGCGTTCGGCAGACTGCAGGCGCGTGCGCCTGACATGGCTTTCATCAATCACGCCAACGTGATGGTGTTCTGCCCGGCGTTGGTGTTCTCGGCTCTGCTCGACAACCCCGTCGACCTGGCACATAGCTGGCCCCTGGTGGCCGCGGGCGTCTTGATCATTGTCGTTCCGGGGCTTCTGCTGGCGCTAGTTCCGCGACCTGGTCTGGTTCGCCGCGCCTTCCTCGTCTCGGGGATGTTCCGCAATACCGGTAACGTCGGCATTCCCCTGATGATGTTGGCATATGGCCAGCATCTGCTTGGCGACATCGTCGTGCTGTTCGTGCTGTCGAGCCTGCTGCACTTTTCGCTGGGTATTTTCCTGTTGTCTCGCACCAGCAATCGTTGGCTGTGGTTGCGCAACCCCAATATCTGGGCGGCGGTGCTAGGCTTGATATTGGCGCCGTACCGACAAAGCTTCCCAGGCTTTGTGTCCACGTTTGTGGAAATGCTGGGACAGCTCGCCATCCCGCTGATGCTATTTTCACTGGGGGTGCGGCTTTCGCAGGACCGCATTGAACAGTTGGGCCTCGCCCTGCGTATCAATGTGCTTTATCTGTTGGCCGGTGCGGTCACTGTGCCCATCGTCTTATGGATGTTGCCGCTTACGCCGGAATGGAGCCGCCTTGTTGTGTTGTCGGCCATGCTGCCGCCGGCCGTACTCAATTACTTGCTTTGCGAGCAGTATCGCGCCGATCCGCGCGTGGTCGCCAGCGTGGTGCTATTGGGTAATGTGATGGCGCTTGTGACCATACCCGTGGTGGTATGGGCGACATTGGCGTGGTGGTAAGGCGCTGCCGCCGGCCCGACGCCGGCAGAAAGTGTGGGCGTCGGGCAAGTAGCAGCTTAGTGAGCCGGCTTGAAGCGGCGTAGTTGGCCGGCGAGGTGATGCAGCAACGCCAGCGCATCGTCTACGTTCAGGGCTGTGCCGTACACGTAATGGTCGGGTCGCACTACTGCATAGCCAACGCCCAGTGATCGCATCCACGGCTCGATGACCGCACCGGCTTCCACAATGCCCAGAACAATGCCATCGGTGGACTCTTCCTGTTTCAACTCGGTCTCGCTTAGGGCGGTGTTGGCCTGGCAGTCAGAGCTGACCTTGGACGGGGCTTTGGCATTATTGCCAGAGCCAGCCTGGCTGCTACCCAAATGAACCAGCACGCCGCGCAGTGGCCTGAGGGCCGTGAGCAACTCGGCCTGTTCGGCGGCCGCAGGCTGATGCAGCGCGACCAAGAGAAATGCCGGTCCGGTCAGGTCGTCCAGCAAGACGCCTGGCACCGGGGCAGCCAAATGCGGCTGCGGAAATAATTGGCCGTGTCCTGGGGTGGTATCGAGCAGTCCCGCGTCAAGGTTGGGGATCATGTTTTGCCTGATGGTGGTTTCACCCTTATATTTTTCACGCAGGCTTGTGTCGCGTTCGGCCGCCTTGGCGGGGTCGCGTTCGCAAATGATGCGTCCCAGCTCTATGGCGGCGCGGGTTGTGGCCACCGTGTGCGGGCGGCGTTCTTGTTCGTAGCTGTCCAGCAGCGTGTCGTCGGCTTCGTTGCAAAGCACACGGGCCAGTTTCCAGGAAAGATTCAGCGCATCTCTGAGGCCTTGCATCATGCCTTGTGCCATGAAGGGCGGCGTCATGTGAGCGGCATCGCCCGCCAGCAGGATGCGTCTATCGCGCCACTGCGTGGCGACCAGGCCATGAAAGCGGTAAGCCGCCGAGCGCCAGAGTGTGATCTCGCCTGGCTTCACCCAGCGATCGAGCAGCTTCCAGATCTCGTCTTCGGGAAAGGGCGTGACCGTGCTGTCTCCCGGCTGAAGCATGATCTCCCAGCGGCGATGGTTGCCCGGGCCGACAACAAAGGTGGCCGGCCTGACTGGGTCACAATATTGAACCTGGGTCTGGGGAAGATCGGCCAACTTGTCGTCAGGCACAATCGAGTCTACGACCAGCCACGCTTCGTCAAAGCCCAGGTCTTCGAAGGCGATGCCCAGACGCTTGCGGATAGGACTTGAGCCCCCATCGCAGGCGATCAGGTACGAGGCCTCGAAACGTTGCTTTTGCCCGCCGCCAACCGCGCTGGCTTGTACCCAGACTCCTTGATCATCCTGGCCGAAGTCCGTTATCTCGCAGTTGGTTTGAATCAGCGCGTCGGATTCGTTGGCGACATGGTCGCGCAACGCGTGTTCCAGCGCGGGCTGGTTGAAGACATAGTTGGGCGCCCAGCCCAGCGGGTAGGGAGCGGGCGCGGCATCCAGCCGGCGAATCAGATCGCCGTCCATACCGCGGTACTCGCTGGGTCGATATGGCGCGACATGGGGCGCGATTGCTTCGGCCAAGCCCAGTTGCTGCAGCAGACGCATGGCTTCGTGGTCGAGGCCGATGGCGCGGGGTAGCGGATAGAGGCCGGGCAGTTTGTCGAACGCCGCGACCCTGAGGCCGCGCTGTGCCAGCAGCGCAGCGAGTGTGATGCCGGTGGGCCCCAGACCCGCTATCAGGACGTCGTATCGTTTCATGGGCGTGATTGTTTTTTGGAAGGAGATCGACGCGGCGGCCGTTATCGCTGGCCGTCGTGCACGCTGACTTGTTCTTTGCTCAACCCGCCCAGCCTTGCATGGATGCGGCCTCCGGTGCCGGCCAGAAGCGCGAACAGAATCTCGTTGGGGCGCGGCGCATCCTGGATGCCTACTTCGCCCACCGTGTAATGGCTGCGCACATAGGAGGCATGGATGTAGTGCAGCGGCACGATCAGGCGAAAGCCGGCGGTGGCGACCGCCTTGGCCGACGGCACCATAGCCTTGGGTTCGCCCAGTGCGGCGCGCAACGCCCACCCGCCCGCTTCGTGCCACACGGCGCCGTGCTCGATTTCTCCGTTCACGCCGACGATGGCTGCCTTGCTGTAGACCTCGATGTTCGCCGCGCCGAGAGTGTCGATCAGCTCAGCGGCAAGTGTGGCTCCCAGTTCGCGCAGTTCCGCCATGAAGGGCATCAGGTCTTCTTGATATTTTCCCGCATAGGGGTTGCGAATGACCGCCGCCGCCGCGGCAATCTTGACGGGAGTATCGGCGGCTGGGCCACCTTCGTGATAGGTGGTCTCGATGTTGAGGCTGCGTTTTCGGATTTCGATGAGCGACATGTTCATACCTTGGTAAAGTAAATTTTCAGCAAAGGAGTGATGAGCCGGTTAGGCAGGGAGATGAAGGGTTTTCATGGATGGCTGGATTCTTTCAAAATATACATAATTTATAAAAATACGCATAAAAACTCTTTCTTGAAAACCATCCAGAAAACGGAGACTCATTCATGACGTCAATCCCAGCAGCGTCGACTAACCTTGCACAGGCGCTTGGCCCCAAAGAATTCCGTCGAGTTGTTGTCGGCAGTAAAAATGGCAAGCCCACTGTGCTTAGCGACGAACGTCACTGCACGCGGTACGAGAACCACCCCGATTTTTCCAATACTCTGATGTGGCAGACTCCGTCGGCGCCAAAGGTGGGCTCGCACGAGTTGGCGCATGACCCAGTTCCCACAGTCAGTAATTTTCTTCCGCCAGTGGGCGGAACCAGCTTCATGATCGTCAACTTCCCGCCCGACAGCCAGATGGGCCAGCCTGGTTTCGATGGCGCGGCCTTTGGCGAAGAGGTGGGCCGCAAAGTGCCGGGCCTGGCGCAAACCTTCGAGCCCGAAGACCCGGCCATGCACACCACCGACACGGTCGACTACGGCGTGGTTCTGGAAGGCGAAATCTGGCTCGACCTGGCAGGAGAAGAAGTTCACTTGAAGAAACACGATATCGTCATTCAGAATGGCGCACGTCACGGATGGCGCAATAAAGGCAATGCGTCGGTAACGATGCTGTTCGTCTTGATCGGAGCCCAGCGCGAGGCTTGATTTCAAATGAACAAGCAGCCGTCTTTGAACGGCTGCTTCCTTTTTATATCCTCTTAAGGCACACTTTTTACGCTGGCGCGCATAAGCTGTGCTCAAGGATGGATGACGAAGTTGCTGAAGCCGCCGTTTCGGTTTTCGATGCCCGAAATGGCTGCGTTGATGTCCGCCAGCGGCGCGCCCACATGTTCGAATGCACCCATGTTGAGCGTGCCGGCGCCGGCCATGTCGGCCATGTCCTGACCTTCGCCGGCGGTGAACCAGCAAGAGCCGATAATGCGGTGGTTTAGGTCCATGGTGGTGTGCAGGTCGATGGGCACGTCACCGGCGATGGCTCCGATGTTCACAGCGCGGCCGCCTCGTTTCAGCACCCGCATACCGGAAAGCAAGAGTTCATGGCCGCCGCCAGGGCCAATGCAGTCGACGTAGATGTCGATGCCTTCGTCTTTTGTAAGTCGGTTCGCCCAGTCTTCGACGCTTTCGGCGTCGTTGGTGGATTTGACCTCGATGCGCTCGGGTGCAAGCGCCTTCACGCGGTCGAGCAGTTCTTGATTGCGCGCCACACCCAGGATGCGTGTAACGCCCATGGCCAGCGCCAGCAATACTGCGCCAAGCCCCAGCGTGCCGCTGGCTCCGCTGATCATCACTGTTTTGCCTGGCCCGACGTTGGCCTTGCGCATGCCGGCGTAGGCGGTTCCCAGGTAGCCCAGGCGGGCGCCCTCATCGAAACTGACATTGTCGGGCAGGCCCACCAGCGAGTATTGCGGGGCGCTCATGTATTCGCCCAGGCCGCCGTAGGGATAGTTTTCAAAGATCTTCAGCGACTTTTCGGTAAAGCCGAAGTAGCCGTTGAAGGTGTAGTACTCGCAGTGGTTGTGCTCTCCGTCGCGGCAGGCGCGGCAGCCGCCGCAGAAGCGGCCCGGGTTGACGTAGACCCGGTCGCCCGGCTTCCAGGCATGCACCTGCGACCCCACCGCCGCGATCTCGCCCGCCGGATCCAGGCCGAAGATGGCTGGAAGCGGCGGCAGCGGGCGCTCGGGGAACCAGGTGGTCCAGTGTTGAAGCACGTTGCCCAGGTTGGGCACAATGCCGCAAGAGCGCACGCGCACGAGCACGTCGTTGGAGTTGAGCGTGGGCAGTGGAACGTCTTCGATTTGCATGGGGCTGCCCACATCGTGCATGCGGGCCGCTTTCATTGTGCTGGGTAAAGCCATGTGGTGTCTCCTTCAGGGTTTCGCCGGTGCGAGCCTTTTCCCTGTTCCTGTCATTTGGGTCGATGATTCTTGCTTCAGCTTGGCGCTCGGCTGCTGAATTGCTTTTGTCTATCTGCTTCGAGCATGAAGCCCGGATCCTTTCGTACCGCCGCTTCGGTCTGCTTCCAGATCTCGTCATCGGGTAAGTTGAGATCCAGCGGGTCGCCGTGCGGCTGAGGCACATACCACGGAGTATCCAGATAGACTTCGATGGTGTTGTTTTCGGGGTCGCTGAAATAGATGGAAAGCGCGTTGCCGTGATTGAGGCCGCGCATTTTCTGTGCGCCGTTATCAAGTGCGGTCTTGCGAACCGAGCGCAATTGGTCAAGGGTTTGAACCTTGAACGAAAGCTGCATCACAGTACTGAAAGAGCAGTCGGCCGGACGATTTTCGGCAAGGACCAACTCATGGTGCACGTCTGGCCGACTGCTGAGGAACACCAGGCGGAAATTGAAGGTAACGCCCGGACCTTCGTCGTTGACCTTGAACCCGAAAACTTTCGTGTAGAAGTTTTTCATGAGTTCGATGTCGAACACCGATATCCCGAAGTGGGACAAGGCGGGAGTAAAGCCTTCTTCTGCCATGGTGATTCCTTTTGCGTTGCTTATTTCTGGTTTTCGATTGGGTTGCGCAGCACGCCCAAGGCTTCGATTTCGACTTCGACCACGTCGCCGGCTTTCATGTAGCGCGAAGGCTTGCGGCTGAAGCCCACGCCGCCGGGCGTGCCCGTGACGATGACGTCGCCGGGAACCAGCGTGAAGATGGTCGAGGCGTAGCTGATCAGGCGCGGGATCGAGAAGATCATGTAGCCGCTGTGGCTGGATTGCACGACTTCGCCGTTGAGACGGGTTTCGAGCTTGAGCTCGCGCTTGGGGTCGATTTCGTCGGCCGTGACCATCCAGGGGCCGAAGGCGCCCGTTCCCTCGAAGTTCTTGCCCGAGGCGATCTGCTTGGCATGGAACTGCCATTCGCGCACGCTGGCGTCGTTGTAGACGGCGTATCCGGCCACATGGTCGTAGGCCTGCTCTTCGGGGATGTCGCGGCCTTCTTTGCCGATGATGACGGCGATCTCGCCTTCCCAGTCGAGGGTTTCGGACACGCGCGGGCGGATGATGGGCTGGTCGTGGCCGATCTGCGAGCGCCAGACGCGCAGGAAGATAGGCGGAAAGTCGGACAGCTCGCGCTGCATGCCTGCGGCCAATACCTCTTGGTGGTGGTCCATGTAGTTGCGCACGGCGCAAACGATCTTTTCCGGCTTCGTAATGACAGGCAGGTAGTGCAGGCCTTCAAGGGGGAGATCGGCTTTCTTGCCCGCGACAAGTTCGTCGCGACGGGCGTAGTCGGCGCTGCCGATGAATTCGGCTAAGCTAGCGTACTGGGTGGTTTTGCCCAGATCGACTACACCGTCGTCAAGGACCGCGCCCCAGGTTTCCGTTCCGTCTCTCAGAAAAGACAATAATTTCACGTGTGTTCTCCATGGTGCTCGCACAGTACTTTTACTGTGCAGTAATGCTGAATAATATCAGTACTTAGATTTTATGCATAAAATGATAGTTTAGGCACGCGGGAAAACGTTATGCAGGAAAACCCTAGGTTTGAGAGCTGAATTGTGTGGGTTCAACTAAAATCGTATCAACAATGTATTACTTGATCAGTGGGTCACAACGCGATGTCACTAGAAAACACTACGAACTTCCCTGTCAGCGAGCAGGCATACCGCGCACTGCGTCGTGCGATAGTCAGATGCGAGTTCGTCCCAGACGAGCGGCTTCGCGTCGACGACATCAGTACGCGATATGGCTTCAGCAGCAGCCCGGTGCGCGAGGCTTTAGCCCGGCTGGCCGAGCAGGGTTTTGTTCGTTCGATTGAAAATCGTGGTTTTCGTGTGGCGCCTATCACCAGCGAAGGCATTGTTGATTTAACGCGCGTTCGTTTGCTGATCGAAACCGATGCCTTGCGCGCCGCCATCGACAATGGCGACGACCAATGGGAAGAAGGCATTGTCGCTGCGGCTCACAGCTTACGCCTGGCCGAGCAGCGCCTGGCCGAGGGCCCCATTGCGCTGGACGAGGCTTGGTCCGAGCGCCATCGCGCATTCCATATGGCGCTCTATGCCGCGTGCCAGTCGCCCCTCATGCTCAATCTCATCGAGCAGTTGTCCGACAACGCCGAGCGCTACCGCCGTTATTCGGCCCGGTTTCGCACTGTCAGCCGAAAGAAAAATCAAGAACACCAGCAACTCATGAAGGCAGTTTTAGAGCGTGACAAACGCACGGCGGTCACCTTGTTGCGCAAGCATATAGTCGGCACCGAGCGCGGTGTACTTGAAAGCGCGCAATTCATGAATGCAAGCAACCAGAAGAAAACAGCCTAACGCCTGCCGTACGCCGGGCATGTCAGCACGGGCAATGTTGTTTCTAGGTGCAAGGTCGTCAATCAGCGGTACGATAGCGTGTGCTTGCACTTGCCATTCGCCGTTGAGACCTGATTTTTTGCACCCCGGAGCTCGCCATGCCACAAGAAAAACGCCGCCTGCGTTCCTCGAACATCACCCAAGGGGCCGAGCGCGCGCCCAACCGGTCCATGTTCTACGCGCTGGGCTATACCGAAGAGGATTTCTCCAAGCCCATGGTGGGCGTCGCCAATGGGCACAGCACCATCACCCCATGCAATAGCGGCCTGCAAAAGCTGGCCGACGCGGCCGTAGCAGCCATTGCGGCCGAGGGCGGCAACCCGCAGGTGTTCGGTACGCCCACCATTTCCGACGCCATGGCCATGGGCACCGAAGGCATGAAGTATTCGCTTGTGTCGCGCGAGGTAATTGCCGATTGTGTCGAGACCTGCGTGCAGGGCCAGTGGATGGACGGCGTGCTGGTAATTGGCGGCTGTGATAAGAACATGCCGGGCGGCATCATGGGGATGCTGCGCGCCAATGTCCCGGGTATTTATGTGTACGGCGGCACAATCCTTCCGGGCAGGCTCGACGGCAAAGACCTGAACATCGTCAGCGTCTTCGAGGCCGTGGGCGAAAACGCCGCCGGCCGGCTTAGCGATAAAGAGCTCAAGCGCATAGAGCTGCATGCCATACCCGGGCCGGGTTCCTGCGGCGGCATGTATACCGCCAACACCATGAGCTCGGCCTTTGAAGCCATGGGCATGAGCTTGCCGTATTCCTCCACCATGGCCAATGTCCACGACGAAAAAGCCGTTTCCACGGCCGAGTCGGCGCGGGTGCTGTTGCAAGCCATCAAGAACGACATCAAGCCGCGCGACATCGTCACGCGCAAATCGATCGAGAATGCGGTCAGCGTCATCATGGCTATTGGTGGGTCCACCAATGCGGTGCTGCACTTCCTGGCCATTGCCCATGCCGCAGAGGTCGAATGGTCTATCGACGACTTTGAGCGCGTACGGAAAAAGGTGCCGGTAATTTGCGACCTGAAGCCCAGCGGGCGTTTCCTGGCGGTTGATTTCCACCGGGCCGGCGGCGTGCCCATGGTGATGAAGCTGCTGCTTGATGCCGGCCTGCTGCATGGCGACTGCATGACAATTACCGGGCAGACCATTGCCGAGCAGCTCGAAGGCCTGCCCTCCGAGCCCTCAACCGATCAAGAGGTAATTCGAACGCTGGACAAGGCCTTGTACGCCGAGGGGCACCTGGCCATTCTCAAGGGCAATTTGTCCACCGAAGGTTGCGTGGCCAAGATCACTGGCCTGAAAACGCCGGTCATGACCGGTCCGGCGCGGGTCTTCGACGACGAGCAATCGGCGCTTGCGGCCATTTTGGCGGGCAAGATCAAGGCCGGCGACGTCATGGTGCTGCGCTATCTCGGACCCAAGGGCGGGCCAGGCATGCCCGAAATGCTGGCGCCGACCAGCGCCCTTATCGGCGAGGGTTTGGGCGAGTCTGTGGGCCTTGTCACCGATGGGCGCTTCTCGGGCGGAACCTGGGGCATGGTGGTAGGACATGTGGCGCCTGAAGCTGCGGTGGGCGGGTGTATTGCCCTGGTTGAAGAGGGCGACACAATTACCATCGACGCTCATCAGCAGTTGCTGCAGCTTAACGTGCCCGACGACGAGCTTGAGCGCCGTCGCGAGCGCTGGACCGCGCCTGCGCCTCGCTATACGCGAGGGGTGCAGGCGAAGTTTGCGCAGAACTGCTCCAGCGCCAGCACCGGAGCCGTGCTCGATCGGTTCTAAACTGAGGTTTGGAACCTTCGCTGCATCCTTGCCAAGTCCTTGCCAAGGCCGGCGCTGTACAGGCTTAGAACGGGTAGTGGCGGGGTGTGGTCTGGATGGACACCCAACGCAGTTCGGTGAACTCGTTGATACCGGCGTTACCGCCAAAGCGGCCGTAGCCACTGCCCTTGACACCACCGAAGGGCATTTGCGCCTCATCGTGCACGGTGGGGCCGTTCACATGGCAGATGCCCGACTGGATGCGTGAGGCGACTTGCCAAGCCCGTGCCGTGTCCTTGCCAAATACGGCGGCTGAAAGACCATAGTCGTTGTCGTTTGCAACCGCGATGGCTTCTTCCACGCCATTGACGCGGACAATACCCTTGACCGGGGCGAACGATTCGTTGCTGTAGATTTTCATGTCGGGCGTGACATTGTCGATGAGTGTCGCGGGCATCAGCGTGTTTTCAGCCTTGCCGCCGCACAGCAACTTGCCGCCCTTGGCCAGGGCGTCGTCGATCATGTCGTTGCAGCGCTCGACCGTGGCCATATCGACCACCGAGCCCAGAACCACGGGGCCTTCGCGCGGGTCGCCCAGGGGCAGGTTCTTGGCTTTCTCGGTAAGACGCGCAACGAATTCATCAGCGATTTTTTCGTCGACGATGATGCGCTCGGTGGACATGCAGATTTGGCCGGAATTGGCGAACGCGCCGAAGGCCGCGCCGTTGACTGCTTCATCGATGTCGGCATCGTCGAGAACGACCAGTGGAGCCTTGCCGCCCAGCTCGAGCACGACTGGCTTGAGGTATTTGGCGCAAGTGCTGGCGATGATCTTTCCGACACGAGTGGAACCGGTGAAGTTGACGCGGCGCACGGCGGGGTGGGCGATCATGGCCTCGACGACTTCACCGGCGTCTTCAGGGGCGTTGGTGATGAAGTTGACCACGCCTTCGGGCAAGCCCGCTTCGCTCAGCGCTTCGATGATGAGGCCGTGGGTGGCCGGGCAGATTTCCGAGCCCTTGAGAACGACGGTATTGCCGCAAGCCAAAGGCGTCGCGACGGCGCGTACGCCCAGAATGACGGGCGCGTTCCAGGGTGCCATGCCCAGCACCACGCCGGCCGGTTGACGCACGCCCATCGAAAGGCTGCCCGGCACGTCGGAGGGGATGATTTCGCCGTGGATTTGCGTGGTGAGCGAGCCTGCCTCGACCAGCATGTTTGAGGCGAGCTGCACGTTGAACGATGCCCACATCGCAGAGGCGCCGGTTTCGTTGGCGACCGCCTCGATGAATTCTTTTTCTTTGGCCTTCAGCGCCTGGCCCGCCTTGATGAGAAGAGCGCGACGCTCGGTGGGACCCATGGCGGCCCAAGCCGGGAAAGCCTTGGAGGCCGCTTCGACAGCGGCGACCGCGTCTTCGGCCGTGGCGGCCGGTGCGGTGGTGGCCACCTTGCCGTCCAGGGGATTGCGGCGCTCGAAGGTGGCGCCGTTGCCGGCCGCCTTTTTCTGGCCATTGATGAGCAGGGAAATCGAAGACATTTTTTCTCTCCAGGGCTTATATGGTTTCTTGGAAGGGGGCGTACCCGGATGTTTTTACGAAACGTCGGGGACGAACCGAGGTCGAAGCACGCGCCCCGCCACGCAAGACGCGATCTTTGGCGGCTGCGTGCTTTTGGCTGGTGTCAGGCAATAATCAAAGCATAACTCATGGTGCGGTGGATTTCAGCGAACTGAATGAACAAGGCAGGCCGATGGCGGCGGCAAGTGTAGGCAAAAGTGATGTGTGCGGGCGTGCCGCGACGGGCGCCCGCCGCGAGGCCCGACGGCCTTCGGGGCGGGATATGCCCGGATGCGGGGTTAGCTGCTCATGATGTTGCGATCGCGGATCAGTTTTCCAAAGCGTTCGGCGTCATCGACGGCCTTCTGATGGAATTCGTCGGGTGTCATCGGCTCTGGCTCGGCGCCTATGGCAGACAAGGTTTCCTTGAATTTTTCGGACTTCACGATCTTGTTGATCTCGGTGTTCATTTTCTGGATTATTTCGGGCGGTGTGCCGGCGGGGGCGTAAAAGCCGAAATAGGTGTCAGCGTCGAAGTTGGTCAGGCCGGCTTCATCAAGGGTGGGTATGTCGGGAAAGCGGCTGGAGCGTTTCATGCTGCCGATGGCCAGGAGATTGAGTTTGCCGGCCTCGACGCTGGACAGGCCAATGCCGGGGTCGAACATGAAGTCGATCTGCCCGCCCAGAAGGTCGCGCATTGCCGGCGCGGCGCCGCGGTACGGAATATGTACAGCGTCAACATCGGCCAGCTCTTTGAAGAGTTCGCCGGCCAGGTGGGGCGACGAGCCGTTGCCAGGCGAGCCGTAGTTGAGCTTGCCGGGGTTTTTCTTAAGGTAGTCGATAAATTCCTGGATATTTTTGACGGGCACCTCGGGCGTGGTTTCGAGGAACACCAGCACGCGCGCGGCGGCGGCAACGGGGACCAGGTCCTTCATGGGGTCGAAGGTCATGTTGTCGTAGATTTGGGGGTTGACTGACACCATGCCGCCGGAGGACATCAAGAAGGTGTAGCCGTCAGGCTTGGATTTAGCGGCTGCATCGCCTCCGATGTTGCCACCCGCGCCGCCCTTGTTCTCGACGACGAACGATTGGCCCAGCGCGTCGCCAAGGGGCTGGGTAATGGCCCGTGCGATTCTGTCAGCCGCGCCCCCGGCCGGGAAATTGACGATGACGGTAACGGGTTTTTCGGGCCATTGCTGGGCGGATGCTGTGAGGGGGCTAAGGGCGAGAAGGGCAGTGGTCATGGCGGCCAGCGCCATGCCGCGTCCGAGCAGCGTGCGCCGGCGTGGTGATGAATTGATGTTCATGTTTGTCTCCCTGTGGTTATAGAGTGCTTCAACTTCAAGTCGTATTGCTTGGTTTGTCGTTGTTTCCGTAGGCGCACGCCAAAAGGGTGTCAGTTCCTTGTGGGACGCCTCGTGTCAGGCTACCCGCACCTCGACCAGGATGGGCCCTTCGGACTGAAGCGCGCTTTTCAAGGTGTCGGCCAGTTCGGCCGGGTCTTCCACGCGTACCGCAGGGCAGCCGTGCCCATTGGCCAGCGCTACGAAATCTAACCCGGGCAGGTCGGAGCCATGCAGGTAGTCGCCCTCTTTAAAGCCGAAGGTGTGGGCGAACTCTTGCAGCGCCGCGTAGCGCTGGTTGTTGATTATGATGAAGGTGATGGGAAGCTGGAGTTGTACGGCGTTCCAGAGCGCTTGAATCGAATACATGCTGGAGCCGTCGCCGACCAGCCCGATGATGCGCCGGCCTGGCTTACCCAGCGCGACGCCTACAGTGGCGGCCATGCCGAAGCCGAGGCCGCCGCTGGCCATGGTGTAGAAGGTTTCACTTTGGTAGATGGGCATGTAGCGGTGCATGACCGGCCGTGCGCTGGGCGACTCTTCGACGATGATTGTGCCCGGGTCGCGCACTTCGTCGAGCGTTTGCAGCATATAGGCCACCGACATGGGGATGGAGGGTTCGGCGCGCGGCGCTTTTTGGCGCGGTTCGGGCGCAGGGCGCTTGGCCGGCTCCGAGGCTTGCAGCAATGCCGTTACCCCGGCCTTGATGCCACACACCATGGCGGTGCCGACCGGCGCCCACGCGGCGATGGCGGGGTCGTCGATAATTTGCGCCAGCCTGGCGTTTTCAGGCAAATGGGGGCCTTCGCCTTCGACATGATAGGTAAAGGCCGGCGCGCCGATGACCACGATGCCGTCGTGGCCCCCCAGGGCGCCTACGATTTTTTCACGCTCGGCCGACAGATAGCCGGCGAAGAGCGGGTGGTCTCCGGGAAAGCCGCAGCGAGCCGACATCGGGGCGATCCAGACACGGGCGTTGTGGCGCTCGGCAAGCTGGACGGTGGCTTCCCAGGCGTCGTTGCGGTCGACGCCGGTGCCAACGACCAGCGCGGGTCGCTCGCAGGTGTTGAGCAGTTGTGCCACTTCGGCCAAGATGCCGGGTTGCGGCAGACTGGTGGTACTGACGGTGCGGGCTTGCACGAAGCCCTCGCTTGGCCTGTTCCAGTCGTCGGCGGGGATGGACACCATGACGGGGCCGCAAGGTTCCTGGGTGGCCATGTAGTAGGCGCGCGCAATGGCTTGCGGCACGTCTTCGGCTCGAGCCGGCTCGACGCTGTACTTGACGTAAGGCATGGGCAGATGCGTGGCGTCGGCCGATGACAGGAAGGGGTCATAGGGCAAGATGGAGCGCGCCTGCTGGCCGGCCGAAATCACCAGGGGCGTGGCATTCTTGTATGCCGTGAAGATGGCGCCCATGGCGTTGCCCACCCCGGCCGCCGAGTGCAGATTGACGAAGGCGGCCTTGCGGGTGGCCTGGGCGTAGCCGTCGGCCATGCCCACGACCACGGCCTCTTGCAGGCCGAGCTGATAGCTGAAATCGTCTGGGAAATCGAGGAATAGCGCCAATTCGGTGGAACCCGGGTTGCCAAAGATGGTGGTCATTCCCAGCGAACGCAACAGGTCGATGACCGCGTCGCGCACTGTGGGTCGCTGATCGTGGTGTGCAAGGTTGACGGGAAGAGGGGACGGCTGGCCAGACATGTGGAGATCCTTGAAGCAATGTTGCGAAGGGAGGGCGAAGGCCCGGCTATTCTAATGATTATGTGGCGCGCAACGTCATAATCCAATAAGATAAAAGTAATAAACGTTATTAGATATATGAATATCAAAGAAATCGACCTGAACCTGCTGCGCCTGTTCGATGCAATTTACCGCACGCGCAACGTCAGCCGCGCCGCCGAGTCGCTGGATGTCAGCCAGCCCGCAGCCAGCCAGGGGCTCGCGCGTTTGCGCGCTGTGCTTGAAGACCCCTTGTTTGTACGCCATGCCGCGGGCGTGCGGCCCACCCCGCGCGCCGATCGCCTGGCCGTGGCGGTACGGCAATCGCTGGGCGGTCTCGAGCGCGCCCTTACCGAGGCGGCCTCCTTTGACCCGATGCAATCGCGTCGCGTCTTCCATATTCATATGAGCGACATCGGTGAGGGGCGCTTTCTACCCGACCTGCTGGTGGCGTTGCGTGAGCGCGCCCCGGGCGTGCGGGTCGACACCCGGCCCGTCGCTGCGGCTGAAATCACCGAGGCGCTGGATAATGCCCGGCTGGATTTCGCATTCGGCTTTCTTCCGCAAGTACGAGAGACGCGCCGCAGCAAGCTGTTCGAAGACCGGTATATCGTGCTGCTGCGCAGCGGCAACCCGTTTTTGCAAGGCCGCAGCGAAGTCGCGGTTGAAGAGCTTCGCGAACTGGAGTTCGTGGCGGTGCGCACTCATCGCGAAACATTGCGTATCCTGCATTTGCTGGGCCTTGAAGATCGGTTGCGTCTGACCACCGAACATTTCACCGTGCTGCCTTCGATAGTGCGCGCCACCGACCTTGGCGTGGTCATGCCGCGCAATATTGCGCGGGCATTCGCTCAAGAGGGGCCTTACGCCATCATCGAACCGGCGTTTCCTTTGCGCGACTTCACGGTGTCTTTGCACTGGAGCAAACGCTTCGAATCCGACCCTGCCATTCAATGGTTCCGCGACTTGGTGGTCGAGGTTTTTGCCGACTGAGCCAGCCGGGCGTTCCGTGGCTGCTTCTGTGGCGCCGGCAACTGACTAGGGCTTGAGCGAAATCAAGACTCGTCTCTCATGGCTTGGTACGATTCCCACTTCAAATAGCCGGATGGAGCAATACTGTGTTTTTCCACAATACCACCTTGTTGTTGATTGTCGTGTTGGGCATCATCGTCACGTTCATCGGCTTCGGGCTTCGAGATCGCAATCTGGGTCTGGTGCTTTTGGGCATCGGCTTTCTGGCGATTGTCTACGCGGTCATTACCAAGGCGATAGAGCTCTTCGGTTAATTATCAGGACGCTGCTGAACCAGGGAAACATCGAATTATCAGTGTTTACCCTGGTTTTTTTTGATATATAAATCTCAATAAATAGACTAATATCGAAATCTAGACGCCGGGCGGGTGCGATAAAGCGCATGCTTCCCTTGCGGAATAATCAATACAGGAGTCGCACCGTGCAAGCACATACCCAAACGGCGAGCCCCGTCGTCGACAAAGACAAAGTCACCCGCTATGGCTGGAAAGCCCTGGCGGGTTCCGCCGTCGGCTATGCCATGGATGGTTTCGATCTGCTCATCCTGGGCTTCATGCTGGCGGCCATTTCGGCCGAATTGGTGCTGAGCCCTAGCCAGGCTGGTTCGCTGGTTACATGGACGCTGATCGGCGCCGTGGCCGGCGGCATCATTTTTGGTTCGCTTAGCGACTACTACGGGCGTGTGCGGGTGCTTACCTGGACCATCGTGCTGTTCGCTGTCTTTACCGGCTTATGTGCATTTGCGCAGGGCTATTGGGATCTCCTCATCTACCGCACCATCGCCGGTGTGGGCCTGGGCGGCGAGTTCGGTATCGGCATGGCGCTGGCTGCCGAAGCCTGGCCGGCTAAGCACCGCGCACGGGTTTCTTCATACGTGGCATTGGGCTGGCAGGCCGGTGTGCTGGGCGCCGCCCTGCTTACACCGCTGCTGCTTCCGCACATTGGATGGCGGGGCATGTTCATAGTCGGCGTAATTCCGGCTTTCGTTGCCTGGTATATCCGAAGCCGCCTTCATGAGCCCGAGGTTTTTGTACGTAAAGCCAAGGAAAAAGGCGCGTTGGGCCGGTCATTCAAGTTGCTGGTGAAAGACCGCGCCACCACCAAGGTCAGCATAGGCATCATTATTTTGTGTGGGGTGCAGAACTTCGGCTACTTCGGCATCATGATCTGGATGCCCAGCTACCTGTCCACCGAGCTGGGCTTCAGCTTGACCAAGTCCGCCATGTGGACGTCCGTCACGATTGTCGGCATGGCTATCGGCATCTGGGTGTTTGGCCAGTTGGCCGACCGCATCGGCCGCAAGCCCAGCTTCCTGCTGTTCCAGGCCGGGGCGGTGGTCATGGTCTTGTATTACTCGACGCTTACTGATCCCACCACCATGTTGTGGGCCGGCGCAGTCATGGGTGTTTTCGTCAACGGCATGCTGGGCGGCTACGGGGCTTTGATCTCCGAGGCCTATCCCACCACCGCGCGAGCCACGGCACAGAATGTGCTGTTCAATATCGGCCGGGGGATAGGCGGCTTTGGGCCCGTTGTAATCGGCGCTCTGGCCATGGCGTATTCGTTCCACGTGGCCATCGGGCTATTGGCCGCTATTTATGTCATCGACATGCTGGCAACCATCTTCCTCATCCCCGAGCTCAAGGGCGTGGAGCTTGAGTAATGTCCATGGCAGCAGGGCGGCCACGGCGGCCGCCAAACCCGGCGGGAGGATCGATGAAGCAGGCTGAGGGATTTCAACGTAATTCCGAGCAAGTGGCTTCGCATCGTTGCGAAGTGCTCGAGCATCGCTGGGTCAACGACCGCTACAAATACCTTCGATTGCGGACGCCGTCGAATCTGGGGCAAACCACGCGGGCGGGGCAGTTCTACCAACTGAAGTGTCCGGTCAGCGACGATTTGCAGCCCTTCCTGCTGCGGCCCATGAGCGTATATGGCATGGGGCCCGAACCCGACGTGCTGGAGTTTCTGTACAACGTGACGGGGCTGGGAACCCGCGCGGTGTCCGAGCTGCCTGCCGGCGGGCATATGGATATTGTCGGCCCCTTGGGAAATACGTTTCGACTTGATGACGGCTTTGAACGCATCATGGTGGTGGCGCGCGGAGTGGGGTTGGCCACCATGGCGCCGCTGGTGAAAAAGGCGGCAGAGCGTGGCATTGTCATCACGGCCATTATGTCGGCGCGGGCGCCCAAAGATCTGATGCGCGACGAATTCTTGCGAGGCGTCCAGGCCGACGTGCACTGCGTCTACGACAGCGACGGCTCTTCCGACGTAGAGGCGGTCGAGGCCCTGATACGCGATTTACTCGCCAAATGTCGTCACGACGCCGTCTATACCTGTGGATCGCATCGCCTTTTGATGCTGCTTCAGCGCTTGCTTGCCGATCACCCCGACCTTATCGGCCAGGTGGCGATGGAGCAGCGCATGGCTTGCGGAATGGGTGTTTGCTTGTCATGCGTGCGCTTGTTCGACACGCCCGAAGGCGACAAGCAGTTTTTACGAGTTTGCCGCGAAGGACCGGTGTTCTCCATACGCGACGTGGTGGGAGAGGTGGAATTTGGCTAAGCTCAATGTCAAGGTGGGCGACCTGACCCTGCGCAACCCGGTAATGCCGGCGTCGGGTTGCTTCGCCATCGAATATGCCGAGGCGCTTGATTTCAACAATTTGGGCGCCCTGGTCATCAAAAGCGTTTCCCCCAAAAGCCGTGCGGGAAACCCCACGCCGCGCGTCTCCGAGACGCCCAGCGGCATGCTCAATTCCATCGGCATTCCCAGCAAGGGCCTGGATTATTATCGCCGCGAGGTTTTGCCGCCCTATACCCGCTTCGACACGCCCGTGGTCGTGTCCATTTCGGCCGACACGGTTGACGAGTTCGCACAAGCGGTAGCCCAGATGTCTCTGCCCGAAGTGGCGGTTATCGAGGCGAATATTTCTTGTCCCAACCTAGAGGCCGACGGCATGGCTTTCGCCATGGACCCTGAAACCACCTATAAGGCGGTAAGCGCCATTCGCCGCAATACCGATCATCGATTCTGGGCCAAGCTCACGCCCAATGCGTCCAACGTCGCCGTGGTGGCGAAGGCGGCCGAAGAGGCCGGCGCCGACGGCATTGTCATGGGGAACACGGTGTTGGGCATGTCCATCGACGTGCGTTCACGCAAGCCCAGCCTGGGCAATGTCATGGGAGGGCTGTCCGGGCCGGCCATCAAGCCGATCGCGGTGAGAATGGTGCATCAATGCTATCGCAGCGTGCGAATTCCCATCATTGGTTGTGGCGGCATCAACTGCGCCGAGGATGTCATAGAGTTCATGTTGGCCGGAGCGACGGCCGTGCAGGTTGGCACAGCCTCTTTCATCGATCCGGGCATCATGCAGAAAATCATCGACGGCCTAAGCGCGTATTGCGCCGAAATGGGTGTCGAAGCCATCAGCGAGCTTACCGGCCAAGTCAAGCTTGATCGTCAGCTTACCGATCGCTGGCTGCGTTTCGCGCAACAATCGGGCTAACCGCCGCTTGGGAGACCTGATGGACATCATGCAGTACCGCGATCTGGCAGAAAAAATCTTTCACGACATCCGCGAAATGTCGTTCGACGGCGTGGGCGTGACGCGCGAAAGCTATGGAAGCGGCGAATCTGCCGCCGGCGATTATCTTAGCCGGCTGGCCGAGGCCGAGGGCCTCGTGGTCGACGTGGATCGGGCCGCCAATATAGTGTTCAGCCCGCCCGATACCCCAGCCGGCCGGCCCGCCGTATGGGTGGGCTCTCATATCGATTCGGTTCCCCAAGGCGGCAACTACGACGGCCTGGCCGGGGTCGTGGCCGGTCTGTTGTGCTTGATCGCGCGGCAACGCCAGGGGGGAGAACAACTGCCTGTATTGCGAGTGGCTGCCTTTCGGGGCGAAGAAAGCGCCTGGTTCGGCAAAGCCTACATGGGCTCCAGCGCACTGTTGGGAAAATTAAGCAGCACCGACCTTGAACTGGTCCACCGCAGTACCGGCGACACCCTGGCCCAGTATATGGAGCAAGCGGGCGCCGATGTCCCGGCCATTCGCGAGCAAGAGGTTCTGGTCGATATAGATAGCATCCTGGCTTACCTGGAATTGCATATCGAGCAAGGTCCGGTCATGGTGGCTCGAGACCTGCCGGTGGCGGTGGTGTCGGGCATACGCGGCAATATTCGGCACAATCGCATCGAGTGCCTGGGCGACGCCCAACATTCGGGAGTGGTGCCGCGCTGGCTGCGCCATGATGCCATGTTTGCGGTGTCCGACCTGATCATGCGGCTGGACGAACATTGGCGCGTGCTGCTCGAGCGCGGCACTGATCTTGTGGTAACTGTGGGCGTCGTCCAGACCGACCCGGCCGAACACTCTATTTCGCGTATTCCCGGGCGGGTCAGTTTCAGTTTCGAGGTGCGCAGCAAAAGCAACGATACGCTTGAAGCGTTTTACCAACTGATGCGTGCGGAATGCTCGGCGATCAGCCGCGAAAGAGGTGTGAAATTCGAATTTGATCGACGAGTGTTCAGTGAACCGGCTACTATGGACCCTCGAATCTGCGATATTCTGTCCGATGCAAGTGAAAAACGCGGCGTGCCCTTTGAGGTGATTCCTAGCGGCGCGGGGCATGATGCGTCGCTGTTTGCCAACATCGGCATACCCAGCGGCATGTTGTTCGTGCGTAATCAGAACGGTTCCCACAACCCTCACGAAGCGATGGAGATCGACGATTTCATGTTGGGCGTCCAGGTGTTGGCGGACGCCCTGTACCAATTATCCTGAAGGTTTTTTAATTATGAGTGCATTCCGCATCGAGCGCGACCTATTGGGCGAGCGCGAAGTTCCTGTCGATGCCTATTATGGTGTACATACGCTGCGAGCGTGTGAGAATTTTCAGATTTCGGGCACGCCGGTATCGGTGTTTCCGGAACTGGTGGTGGCGCTTGCCGCGGTGAAACAGGCCGCGGCCGAAGCAAATACCGACCTTGGCCTGCTTGCAACAAAAAAATGCGACGTGATTTCGGCCGCGTGCAAAGAAGTTCGCCAAGGCGCGCTGCATGAGCAGTTCGTGGTGGACGTGATCCAGGGCGGGGCGGGTACGTCGACCAACATGAACGCGAACGAGGTTATTTGCAACCGGGCGCTCGAGCTTATGGGGCACGAACGGGGGCAGTATATGCATCTGCATCCGAACGAAGACGTCAATATGGCGCAAAGCACCAACGACGTCTATCCCACGGCCTTGCGTATTGCCACCTTGTTTTTCATGGATGGCCTGTTGGCCGCCATGCGCCACCTGCGCGAAGCGTTCGATGCCAAGGCGGCAGAGTTCTCGCCCATGCTGAAGATCGGCCGCACGCAAATGCAAGATGCGGTACCCATGACCTTAGGCCAAGAGTTCTCCACCTATGCCGTGATGCTCGAAGAAGACATCATCCGGCTGGACGAGGCCAAGCGCCTGATCAGCGAGATCAACCTGGGTGCTACCGCCATCGGCACGGGGATTACCGCTCATCCCGACTATGCATCCAAAGCGGTGGCCTCGTTGAACCGCATTACCGGGCTGTCGCTGCATACCGCTCCCAATTTGATCGAAGCCACCCAAGACTGCGGGGGGTTCGTGCAATTGTCGGGTATCCTCAAGCGGATCGCCGTAAAACTGTCCAAAACCTGCAACGATCTGCGGCTGCTGTCCAGCGGCCCGCGCGCGGGCTTGGGCGAGATCAACCTGCCGCCCATGCAGGCGGGGTCTTCGATCATGCCAGGCAAGGTAAACCCTGTCATTCCCGAGGTGGTGAACCAGATCGCCTTCGAGGTGATTGGTAACGACCTCACGATTACCATGGCGGCCGAGGCCGGCCAGTTACAGCTCAACGCCTTCGAACCCATTATCGCCAATGCGCTGTTTCGCAGCTTCAAGCACCTTACCAATGGATGCACCACGCTTGCCGACCGATGCGTGCGAGGAATTACAGCCAACCCCGATCGTCTCAAGGAAAACCTTGATCGCTCCATCTCGCTGGTGACGGCGCTTAATCCGTTTATCGGGTACGAAGCCGCCACGGCCGTTGCTGCCGAAGCCTACGCCAATGGCACCAATGTGCGAGACGTCATCCTGCGACGCCAATTGATGACGGAAAGCGAGCTGGACGACGCGCTGTGCCACGAAGTGCTGACGCAGCCGCGAGTCTACGAACTGGTCAACAGGGCGCGACCCAGTCAGCCCCATATCGGGGAAGACATTAGCTGAATGGCGGCAAGTCATTTCCGCAAACTGGAGAAATCGTGACCATACAGCATACGCCCGACGCCGACTCCAAGATCGTTGCGGCCGCCTTGCTGGACGCGGGGTGCGTCACGGCGCGCACAGACGAGCCCTTTCGGCTTCCCTCGGGGTGGGCCAGCCCTGTCTATATCGATTGCCGTCGCCTGATCTCGTTCCCGGCCTTGCGCCGCGATCTGGTTGCGCGCGCGATATCGCTGCTGTCGGCCAAAGGGGCTGTCGATGGTATCGCCTCGGTGGTGGGCGGCGAGGCCAGCGGCATCGCGCTGGCTGCCTGGCTTGCCGACGCGCTCGATCTTCCCATGCAGTACGTTCGCAAGAAGCAGGCCGGGCAAAGCCAGGTCGAGGGCGTCCTCGAACCGGGTTCCAAGGTGTTGCTCGTCGACGACATGATGGCTGGAGGGCAGTCAAAACTTCGGTTCTGCCAGGCTTTGGCAGCCGGCGGCGCACATGTCGAAGACTTGTTCATCGTTTTCGATTACGACACCTTTCCCACCGGAAAACTGCTGGGGCCGCTGGGCGTAAGGGTACATGCACTGGCGACATGGCGCGATGTGCTGGCGGTGGCGGTCGAGCGGGAAGACTTTCCACCGCGTGTGCTTGACGAGTTGGCCGACTTTCTGCACGACCCCGCCTCTTGGTCTCGTGATCGTGGCGGACGCGCTTCTTATCCAGAAATGGGCACATGAGTTCCAGACGTACATTCAAGTCTTCCATCGACTACGCATCGCTGGGCAACCGGCTTCGCGCCTATCGCGTTGGTGCGGGCCTTCAGGCCGCCGATGTCGCCCAAAGCCTGGGCGTCTCGCGGGCTGTCGTCTACCGGATGGAAAAAGGCGAAATCGTCAAGATCGAGATGCTGGAGCGCCTGGCGCACTTGCTGAATACTTCGTTGGCGTCCTTGATCGGGGTTGAAATCGAGTATTACTCGAACGCCATGGGCCTGTTCGAGCGAATGAGGCAGCTCGAGCAAAGGTCCGACCGAATCTTCGCACATTTCGAGCCCGTATCCCTGCTGCTTACCACCGATCAGTATCTGGAACACATGCGCTCGATGTTGCTCGAGGCGACTCCGCGTGAAACCGGCGGTGTTCTCAAGCAAAAAGAAGTGGATGAACTGATACGCCTGATTGCCGAACGCAAGGCGTCGTTCGAGCAACGAAAACCGCATTTGATCAGTTTGGTCGGGCTGCGCGAGCTCGAGCGATTCTTGCAGAACGGCCTGGTGGGCCGCCTTGATTTACCGGCCCATACGCGCACGGTTCGTCAGCAGGCGGCGCGCGCCGAAGTCGAGCATATGGCCGAACTAATGGAAAGCGAGCCCTTGCATGTGCAGATCGGCCTTGTTGACGACTCGATGCCGGCCTCGACCTTCCAGGTGTTCACCATGGGCCGCAAGAAAGCGTTGGCGGTCAGCCCCTTCAGGCTGGGGGAACTGCCCAACGTACGCAATGGCATCGCCACCGTCATTGAATCGCCGCAGGCCCTGCGTTTATACGAGAATATGATCTCCAAACTGTGGCGGCATGCCTATAAGGGAAAATCCGGCGCTCGCCGCCTCAGGCAGTTGTTGGCCGGCCGCTAGGCCGCCGACCGGCCGGAAAGCGGTTTGCCGATAAGAGGTTTATCATTCAAGTACGAGCGCGGCACTTTGCGTCCGTCGTTTTTCAGTTAGTCCTGATGGAGCCATCATTACATGACGTTCAAAGAAATCACCGAGCGTTTTGCGCGTTCCGAGTCCGGCAGCGACTCGTTCAAGCTCTTTTTCAAAGAGGCGTTCGAGCTCATGAAATCAGACCCCGATAATGCGGGTCTCTATTTCGTCGTGGGTGTCGCGGCGCAAACGTACGTGATCAAATATGAAGACCAGGCGGTCGATCCAGAATTCGCCGATCGGGCCAAGGCCACGCTTGAAGGCTTCAATCGCCGGTTGCTTGAAGCACTCGGCATGGAACCGCTGGCGCGCTTGCGCGTCCTGGGCCAAGTGGCCGTCGAGTACGAATGGGAGGTCGACGCGTTCTAAACGCCTACGCAGTACCGGGAACGATTGCTGGGAATCGACAGTGGCACATTGTTTGCTACGGTTTCAGGCCCCAATTCCAGGAAGAACAACAATGGTTGACATCAATACGCCTATTTGCTTCGCGTGGAAGCGGGCGGGTTCTATTTCGGCGGCATTGGCGTTTTGCCTGTTTGCCGCCTCTCCAACGCAAGCGCAATCCGTGCGCGATGCCCGCACATCGCATAGTGCAACCGCCACGCCGGGCCAGGGATTTTCCCTGCAATACGGCTACCATTCCAAGTACCAGCGCTTCGGTTTGGCGTACGAGACCCCGCCTCTGTGGACTTATCCGTTTGAAAACAGCGGCCGGCTCGATCTTAGCGTTGAGCTGGGCGCCGGATACTGGAAGGCCGACCGAAGAGACCCCGACAGCATGTGGCAGGTCGCTGTCGTACCCGTGGTGCGCTGGTGGCCGGGCGACACCTATTATTTTGAGCTGGGGGTCGGGCCCTCGCTGCTGAGCCGTGCGCATTTTGCCGGCAAAGAGCTAAGCACCCGCTTCCAGTTCACCTCGCATATCGGCGGCGGCATCGTGGTCGACGAGGTGCATCGCTTCGGTTTGCGCTACACCCATGTCTCGAACGCCAGCATCAAGACGCCCAATCCGGGGCTAGACCTGATCGAAGCCTCGTATACCTATCAGTTTTAAGGCTTGCGCCGGGGTTTCAGTGGTGGCCGCCCTGCAGCCTTGCGGCGCGGCGCGCCCGGCGCTTGCGGTCCCAGACGATGATGCCCGTGATGGACAGCATCACCACGATCAGCCCCATGATTGACATCATGACGCGTCCAGACATGCCCAGGATGCGCCCGGAGTGCAGCGGAAGCTGCAACTGGACGAAGACGTCCGCCGTGGTGCCGTGCCACGGCCGGTGCTGGCCCAGTACCGATCCATCTTGGGCATCTATGTACAGGTTTGACAGGCCCATGCCCGACGCTCCCAGCTCGTCGGAGGGGTCGAAGAACGATACGTTGTAGAAATCGTAGCCGCCGCCATAGTAGATTCCGGCCGGCGGAAATTCGAATCCGCGCCGCCGGCCTTCGTCGCGCGCGATGTCCACCGCTTCCTTGAAGCTCAGCTTGGGAACTGTTCGCGTGCCGTAGGGCGCGGGCGTTTGTGTTTCGTAGGGGCCGGGGGTGGTTTGTGAAACCAGCGACATGGCGGGGTAGAACACTTCTTTGTACAGGTTGAGCGAGAAGGACGTGAACGCCACCACCAGTATGATGCCCCATACCCAAAGCCCGCCCGCGCGATGCAGGTCGAAATTCAGCTTGAAACCGCCCGCTGTCCAGCGCACCAGCCACGAGGGTTTCCAGCGGGCGAACCAATGTCCGGGCTTGCGATGGCGATGGTGCTGCGTGGCGGTGTCGCGCAGACGGCGCGGCCAGGTAAGGTAGAACGCCACCATGCTGTCGAGCAGCCAGATCAGGGCGATGCCTCCCATCAGCCAATAGCCCCAGCGGTCGGTGCCCCAGAAGGCGGGTATGTGGAGGCTTTCGTGGATGTTGCGCACGAAGGGCATCAGGCTGCGGCGGGCAAAAGAAGCTGCTTGAGAGTCGCGTCGGCCGGTGATGTCTCCGGTGACGGGATCGACGAAGATGTTGTTGTAATCGATCGCGTAGGGCTGTCCGGTGGTGTCGTCGATGCGCGGCCGAACCAGGAAACTGGCCGCATGCCCCTCTTCCAGCGCAAGCGATATATAGCTTACCTCCACGCGCGGGTCGGAGGCTTCGACCAGGGCGGCCAGCTCGATGGGGTCACGCATGGGGCCGCGGCTGTCGACCTTCATGATGTCGGCGTTCAGCCACTCGTCGATTTCATGGTCCCATGAAGTGATTGCGCCGGTCAGGCCGGCGACGATTAGGAACAGGGCGATGAAAAGGCCCAGCCAGCGGTGAATCAATATGCAGGCAGCGCGCATTCAGAGAAAAGCCTTTACAAGAATGGGGTCGTGGCCGGTATCGCGCAGCTTTACGCGAGCCGGCCACGGGGTGTGTGTCTTTAGAAGTCGGCTGACATCGACAGCTTGAAGATGCGGCCGCGCCCCTGGGTAAGGGAGCCATTTGCGGCTATGGTGCCGACGGTAGCCCAATAGCGGCGGTCGGTAACGTTGTCCACAGCCGCGCGCAAAGTCATATTATGCCCCGAGACCTGGGTGCGATAAGTGGCGCCAAGATCAAGACGAGTCCAACTGGCTGTCTTGTACTCGTTCGAGGCGCTGGTGTATTGACCACCCTGATGGCGGACCTGGGCCTGAAGGCTAAGGCCCGGTAGTGCGCCCACGTCCCATTCTGAACCCATCACGGCAATAAAGCGGGACACTCCGGCTGCATTGTTGCCGTCATTGAGTCCGCCGGCGGTATTGCGCAACTTCGGCTGCATATAGGTAACCCCGCCCGTAAGCCTCCAGCCTTTGATCGGTTCGCCATAGATATTGAGTTCTATGCCTCGGTTGCGTTGCTTGCCGTTGAGCCCGAATACGCCTGTTGCGGGGTCAGTATAGGCTTCAGGTTTTTGAATTTGGAATACTCCCAGGCTGCCGCCCAGATTGTCCAGATCCACCTTCACGCCGGCTTCGAATTGCTTGGTGCGGTAGGGGGCCAGCACTTCTCCGGGGTTGGTGGTGTCTTCGAGTGGAGCCACTCCGCCTTGTGTCAGGCCTTCAATGTAGTTGGCATACAACGAAACCGTATCCCACGGCCGTACCACCAGCCCCACAGCCGGGGTGACGATGGCCTCATGGTAATGGGCTTCCTGCTCGGTGGTGGTGATGTCGTATCCGTTGTCGGTAATCGCCTGGTAGCGTCCGCCCAGGGTCAATAGGACATCGCCGTCCAGCAGGGACAAGGTGTCCGACAGGGCAAGGCTGCGAAGCTGCGTGCGGCGGGAAATGTTCGGATCGTCCATGTCGCCGCCAGACAGCTCTGTCGCCGGCCGGGGAACCGAGCTTTGTTCATAAATGCTGATGGCGGGAAGATCGCTGAATGCCATCTCCCATGCTTGCCGTGCAGTCGTGTTCAGGGCCGAATAGGCCAGGTTCACCCGATGGCCCACGCTGCCCGTATCGAACTCGCCGCGCAAGCCGATTTCACCTGTGACCGTATCGCGCTGGTAGGGCACTTCCAGCATTCCCGCCGTGCCATTGCCTGCGCCGTCGACCGTCACGGAGGAATACACGCCGTCTTCTTTGTCGCGGCTTATGCCAATGGCTGCATAACTTGTCCAGGACGGAGCCAGGTCGTACTCGACGCGGCCAACGCTGAACGTGCTTTCCAGGTCGCTATAGCTCCAGGGTTGCCCATAATTGACGTCGGTGCCGGGCGCATCGGGGACGGGGCCGGACAGGTTCACATTGGGCCGGGGCCGGTCGAAACGTACTCGCTGATAACCCGCATCCAGCGACGCCCGCAGCTTGTCGCCTCGGTAGTCCAGCCCCACGGCGCCGACTGTGGAACGCATGTCGGAATCCCTCACCTCGGTCTCGCCGTCGCGGTATGCGGCGTTCACGCGGATGCCCCAGCGATTGTCTTCGCCCCAGCGCCGCCCGATGTCCACACCGCCTCCAACCTGGCCACGGCTTGTGTAATCAAGTGTCCCGCGGGTAAGTGGATCATCCGTGGCGCGCTTGGGCTGGATATTGATCAGGCCTCCGAGCCCGCTGCCGCCAGGCGCCGCTCCATTCAGGAAGGCGCTGGCGCCCTTGAATACCTCAACCCGTTCGACCATTTCGGTGGGCAGGATCTGGCGCGGCAATATGCCGTACAGCCCGTTGAAGGAAAGGTCGTCGTTGTACAGCGGCAGCCCGCGTATGACGAAGCTTTCTGCCTGGTTGCCGAAACCCAGGCCCGTCTGGACCGACGCATCGTTCTTCAGAACGTCCCCCAGCGTGCGTGCTTGCTGACTCTCGATCAGCTTGGCGGTGTAGCTGGTCTGCGTGAACGGCATATCCATGTAGTCCATATTGCCCAGCACGCCCGCCTGGCCGCCGCGCGCAACAAGGCCGCCGGCATAGGCTGGCGGGGTATCGTTGTTCAGTGGCGCGGAGCCGGTAACAGTGATCGCCTGCATCGTGGTCGGCGGCGTGGCGACCGTTTGGGCCTGCAATAGCACCGGAAAAGAGCAGGCCAGTAACACGGATAGTGTGCCGCCGGTGGCGTAACGCAGCGGCGAATGCGCACGCATCATTGGATTAGCCCACGGAAAATAAGTGGCCCTAGACATATTGGTTGGTCCCCTCATGACTTTTACCGGCGTATGGAAGTCTGCGGAAAAAGTGTTTCGATTCTATAATTAGAATGAGAACAATTATTATTAATCCGAAGAGGGCGGCCTGTAAAGAGGCGCGTAGCCAACTGTTGTCATGAAGTCGCAAAATACCTGGCCAAGTGGCGGCCGCCGGCCAACCGCCCTTCGCTTTATCGCCCGCCTGGCTTACATCGGCGCGACGCCAAAAAGCCAGCGATGCAGAAAACCGACGAATAGTCCGTAGACGACCAGGCCTCCGACGATACAGACGGCATCGTTAAAGCGGCCCGCCGATACCGAGGGGATGGCCTTGGCCGGCCGCTTCGACATGGATATGAGATCGGCAATCGCCCACACCAGAAAGCCGCCAAACAACAAGACGTCGGCCCAACTGCCGTTGGACAGCAAGTGTGCCACTGCCCACAATATCGTCGCCCACAGCATGGGGTGGCGGACGGCCGACTTGATCCGTCCTGGAAAATATGTGGCGAAAAGCAGGATGAAAACCGGCAGCATCAGCAGGTGGGTCAGGTGGCGCAGCCCGGCGGGGGGAATATAGGCCATCGAGGGCGCTTGGCGCGCAAGTCCGTATCCGTAGATGACGAGCAGCAGGCCAATGATGGCAATGATCGAGTACAGGCCCTTCCAGCCGTGCTCGCCGAGCCGTGCGCTCATGCGGGGTGCGAGCCGGGGCTTGACGATGCCTGTCGAATGTATGCCTAGAAAAATAATCAAGCCGATGATAAGGATCAACATGGGGCGCCTCCGTGGGATATTGGTGCATATTGCACTCTGTGTACTTGCAATTATTTCGACCGCTGCAGCACCGCGCGTTCGGGGCGGGGGCCTTCGGCCTTGCCCGTGATGGGCGGCTTGGGCAGGCTTGCTTCGCCTGGCTCGATGATGAAATGCCTCTTCAGTGTGTACCACAGTCCCGTTACGTCGGCGGCGGGGGCCGGCTCGTTTTCGTGCGGCACATAGTCGGCCACCAGGGCGCGGGTCACGCCGAATTGCGCATCGGTTTCCAGGTTGGGGTCGTCCGACGAATACACTTGCGAAAACTGCGTCTTGAAGCCGGGCTTGTGGATCATGAAATGGATGTGGGCCGGCCGCATATTGTGCCGGCCTTGAGCGCGCAGCAGCTCACCAACCACGCCCGATACGGGAATGGGATACCCCACCGGCTTGACGGTGCGAAACCAGAGGTGGCCTTCGGAATCGGTGGTGAACTTGCCGCGCAGGTTCATGTCGGCCTGTGTAGGGTCCTGGTTTTCGTAGAAACCGTCGGCCGAAGCCTGCCATACGTCGACTTCGGCGCCGGCCACGGGCTTGCCGTCTTGATCGTGAACCCAGGCGTCGACGAAAACGGGTGCTCCGGGTGTTTCAGACCGCACGATGGAGCCGCCGTTCTCGGTAGCGGGCGAGTTCATGCGCCAGAACGGCCCCATGAGGTTGGCCGTGGTTTCGGTGTTGCCATGGTCGCCGTTGTTAAGCAGGCATACCAGCGAGGACAGGCCCAGAGAGCCGGCGGCCAGCACGACCTCGTTGTGGGACGCAGTGCTTAGCTGCCCCAGCCTTGCCACATAGGCGCACACTTTGTGGAACTCGGCTTCGGTAAGCCTGGTTTCGCGGGCGAAGTCATGCAGATGCCGCACCGCCGCCGACATCAGCTCTTTGAAACGAGCGTCGGGCGCGCGATTGAGCTCGTCGAGTACGGCTTGGGTAACGTCTTGCTGTGTACCGATGATCATGGCTTGTCTCTTTGGAAATGGCCCGACTTGGGAATGGCTCGAATAAGCGGAAATGGCTGGGAAGCCGGTAATGACAAATAGTCAGAACAGCCCGAACAGCCCGCCCCGGCCGAGCGAACTCTTGCAGCTTCGGTATTGCGCGCCGAAGCGCTCGGCCCGCGCCTGCACCTGGCCGGCGACATTCTTGAGCCAGCCCTTGCGGTCGTAGCTGCGATTGCGATAGCCTGTCCAGCCCTCATGGTAATTGAGGTATTGTCCGTATGCATCCCATTTCGAAACACCGTTGAGGCGTTGCGACTTGCTGATATACCAGCCCATGAAGTCAATGGCGTCGCCGAAGTTGTCGCGGCTGGCGAACCATCCGCCGGCCTCGCGCTTGTAATCGGCCCAGGTTTCGTCCTTGGCCTGGGCATAGCCGTAGGCCGAGCTGACCCGGCCCCAGGGAATGAAGCCCAGAAAGTAATAGCGCGGAGGCTTGGCGTCGTGCCTGAAGCTCGATTCCTGGTACATCATGGCCATCGGCACCTGCGGCGGCACGCCCCACTTTCTTTCGGTGGCAAGGGCTGCCTTGTGCCAGGCGGGCTTCTCGCGAAAGATCTGGCACAGGTTTTCGGGGCTCGAAGGCGGCACGGTGGCGCAGCCCGCCAATGCCAGGCAAAGCAATGCCGGCAGGGGCAACGGTGAGCGCATCAATGTTCTTCTCCTGGTATGCGTCCGGTTCATTTCATATTGTCTTCGCGATTGCGGCCCGTTTCCCTTAAAACTCATGCACGGCCGAAAGGCCCGCCGTCCACGTGCGTCCGGGAGCGGGCTCGTAATAACGGCCCTGGCCGGCGTTGACGATGGTGGAGCCTATATAGCGCCGGTCGAACAGGTTGTCCAGGCGGGCAAAAAGCTCGACGCGCCAGCTATCCAATTGCCAGGCATGGCCGGCATGCGCCGAAGCAGTGAAATGGCCGGGGGCGGTCGCCGTGTTGGCGTCGTTGGCATGGATGCGTCCAACATAACGGCCTTCGATGCCCGCTCGCCAGCCCATGGGCGGCGCCCAGCTCAGGGAGGCGAAAGCAGTATGGCGCGCAATGCCCGGGAGGCGGTTGCCCGCCGTGATGCTGTCGGCGTCCGCTTCGGCCCCGGGTACGTCGTCGCGGTACGTTGCGTCGAGCCAGGCATAGGAGACCAGCCATTGGCCATGACGCTTCCACGAGGCCGACCAGCTAATCTCAAAGCCGTTTCTAAGTGTCCGCCCCGCATTGCGATAGCTGCTTCGGCCGCCTTCCGACTGCGCGACGACGATTTCGTCCTCTGTGCGGGTCTGGAACAGGGCGGCGGTAAGCAGGCCGGAGCCCAGGCGGGCCTTGGCGCCGGCCTCGATGCTGGTGTTGCTCGAAGGCGCAAGCCCGAGGTTGAGGCCGGGCGAGCCGCCTGGCCGGTAGGAAACCTCGCTGAAGGTGGGTGTTTCGAAGCCGCGGCCCGCCGCAAAATACAGATTGAGGTTGTCGGCCGCTCGGTAGCGCAGGGCGCCCACCGGCAGCAGGCGCTGATAGCGGATGGCGCCGCCGTCGTCGCCGTTATGCCCCGTGACGTAATGGTCGCGCGACTGGAAGCTTATGTCGCTATAGCGCGCCCCGGCCTCCAGCGCCCATCTTTCCGAGAGGTTCCAGGAAGCTTGCAGATAGGGGTCGATGTTGCGCAGCCTGTTGGTTTCGTCGCGGCGCAGTGCGCCCTTGATTCCAAGCCGGTCGCCGGCAAAATTCTCGTAGCCTCGCCGGTCTTCGGTCAGGGTGTCGTAGGCAAGGCCGGCCGCAAGGGTGAAAGGCCGGCCCGCCAGCGTCATGCGAGAGGTCCAGCGCAGGTCCAGGCCGGCGTATTCGCGCTCCAGGTCGATCACGCCGCCGGCGTGGGTCGGCCGAATTTGCGCTGCTTTCGGGATGCCCAGAAACTGCATTGTCTTGCGCTGGCCGTAATAGGCCATCAGGCGTAAATCGTTGTCGTCGTTCAGCCGGACATCGTAGAGCAGGCCGGCCTGAGACTGGCGAACGGTCTTGCGCGTGTTGTAGAGCATGGCGCTGGGCGCAGCGTTGTGCGGCGTGTTCATGGCTTCGTCGTATTCCAGGCCTTGCGGGTCGTCGGCGTGCAGGTCGACACTGTTGACGAACAGCGTCAACCGGTCGCGGTCGTTCAGAGCCATGCCCAGCCGTGCGTTGGTCATGTTCTTGCGCGCGGCGCTGTGTTCGCGGAAGCCGTCGGTCTCGTACCGGCTGGCGCTGACCAGATAGTCGAATGCGCCGTCGTCTGGCGCTCCGCCGGCTTTCAAGCCGTATCGCAACTGTCCGTGGCTGCCCGCCGCGAAATCGGCGGACAAGGAGGCCGGAGCCTCGCCCTTCTCGGTGAACACCTGCACGATGCCTCCCGACGAGTTGCCGTGCAGCGCCGAGAACGGCCCGCGCATGATCTCGATGTGATCGACCGAAGCGATATCGATATTGGAAGTCTGGCCTTGTCCATCGGGCATGGTGGCGGGTATGCCGTCGATGTAAAGGCGTACGCCGCGCACGCCGAAGGTGGAGCGTGCGCCGAAGCCGCGTATAGAAAGCTGGAGATCCTGCGCATGGTTGTACCGGTTGCGGATCAGCACGCCGGGCACGTGATCAAGCCGTTCCGACAGATCCGCCTGCATGGCGGCGGTGCGTAGCCATTGGCCGTCGATGCGGTCGACCGAGGCCGGCGTGTCGAACAGCGGCTGCTCCATCAGGGCGGCCGATACCTTCACCGTCTCCAGCGTGACTGCGTCCACCTGGGAAGGCGGGCCGGCTGCCTGCGCCAGGCTTGGAGCCGGTGCAAGAAAGACCATCGCAGAGACCAGGAACAGGCCTGGCGTCCTGCACAGGACGACCCATGCGGCGGACGCTCGCCAGGAGGCGCTCCGTCGCGCTTTCACCGGCCCGTTTGCAATCTATACACCACGGTGTCGAGCCGCTGCACGCCGCTGCGCAGGAATTTTTCCTCGTCCCGCAGAATGTCGCGTCTTTCGATTTCACTGGCCCGAGTGCGTGCGGTGAACAAAGCCTGAACCTCCTTCTCGGGCACCGAGAACGGCGGGCCGTCCATCTGCTCTTGCGGATAGTCCAAGGTGATCAGCAAGCCTTCGCAGCCTTCGGGCAGATGGTTGTACACGTGGTCGACGTAGGCCTGCCGCATGTCGGCGGGCAGGGCGATAAGAGCGGCGCGGTCATAAACGCCCTGGCAGCTTGCAAGTGTTTGTGCATCAAGGTTGAAGATGTCGCCACAGATGAGTTCAAGGTCGCCGGCGACGTAGTGCCGCCCCTGGCTGGATTCATGCGTGACGGGCTTGAGGCCATGCTCTGCGAAAAACTGCTCGACGGCCAGTGAAGAAAGTTCCACGCCCAGCACGCGAAAGCCCTGCGAAACCAGCCAAGGCATGTCCAGCGATTTGCCGCACAGGGGTACGAGCACGCGCGAGCCTGTGGCAATCTGTAGCCCTGGCCAGTGCTTGCACAACAGCGGCATGACCTGATCCTGATGAAAATGGGTGCGTCCTTCGCGCCAGCGTCCGAGCCAGAATTCGGCGTCCATAAGCTTGATTCCTTGCTGTAATGGTTGGGTTTGGGCCATTGTAGACAACGGGGTCGGCAAGGACCCTATGGTAGTATCAGCGACGCGTTCACTCAGTTGGTATCAGACATGTTCAGATGGCTGGCCGGCCGGGGTGCAAGAAAGCGCGATGTGGCGCGCACTTTGGCGGGTATCTCTCACGATGACTGGCGGCTTGTCGTCCGGGGCCTGCCTTTTTTGACCGGCCTGACGGCCGATGAAGAAGAGGCATTGCGTGTCCGTAGCGCCTGGCTGCTTGCCAGCAAGTCTTTCAGCGGCGCGGGCGGCTTGGTTGTTTCCGACACCATGATGCTTTCCATCGCCATCCAGGCAGCGCTTCCCATACTGCAACTCGATACCCGGCTTTATGAAGGCTGGACGGAGATCATTGTCTATCCGGGCGGCTTTCTCATTCCGCGCAGCGACATGGACGAAAGCGGGGTGGTGCACGAATACATGATGGAGGCGTCCGGCGAAGCCTGGGAAGGCGGGCCGGTCATTCTGTCGTGGGATGATCTTTCGCGCGCCGGCGATGAAGGTGTCAATGTAGTCATACACGAGTTTGCGCACAAGCTTGATCTGTACGCCGGCCAGGCCGATGGCATGCCCAGCCTGGCAGCACACTCCCATATCGATCCCAGACATTGGAAACGCATACTGGACAATTCGTTCGAGCAGTTCAACCGGGCCCTGGACGTGGTGGAAGAAGCCATCCCGCCACATGTCGACCCCGAAAGCGACGAGGCGGCGCCCTGGTATGACCGTTTGCCGTTGGACGCTTACGCAGCAACCGATGAAGCGGAATTCTTCGCGGTAAGTTCCGAGGCGTTTTTTGTGCAGCCCCAGCCGCTGGCCGATGCCATGCCTGAATGGTATGGGCTGTTGGCGCAGTATTATCGCCAGGATCCGCTCAAGCGCTTTGGCTAGGCAAGGAGCTTGCTTCCGTGTAGGGGTGGCCAGACCATCGTAACGGGTGATCGTCCCGAGGTGGACGACGACAAGGATTTCATCACTTATGAGCGTGACGGCAACGAGTCGCACATCAATAAGCCTCTCAATGAACTGCAGCCCGGTAGTCGGATCAATATCCAACTACCGGGCTGTGCAGTTGAGCAGGCGTTTTTTTGTTGTTGCCGGTTTAGTCCTGGCGGTCGGTGACTTCGACCAGGTGATAGCCGAATTGCGTCTTGACGGGGCCCTGCACTTCACCGACGGGGGCGCTGAACACGACCTGGTCGAATTCGGGAACCATCTGGCCACGGCCGAAAGTGCCCAGGTTGCCGCCGTCGCGACTGGAAGGGCAGCTTGAGTTTTCTTTGGCTACCTGACCGAAGTCGGCGCCGTTTTGAATGGATGTCTTGAGTTCGTTTGCTTTTTCTTCCGTGCTGACGAGGATGTGGCGGGCTGAGGCTTGAGCCATAAGTAGTGTGCTCCTTGATGGATTGAAATTGCGTGCAGTTACTTGGATTACCAAGCGGTTTTAACAGAGTAACGCACTTTGCCGGGCGTTTGTGGCGCTTGCCCGCCTGGTTTCATGCGTTTACATCGCGCCAATCAAGCTTCCATTCTTTCGTCAGCACATTTTGCAACCATAGTGTGCAGGTGAGGGTCTTGGCGTCGGTGATTCTTCCGTCGCGGCACCCTTGCAGCAGTTCATCCACAGGCATGGTGATCACCTCAAGAAACTCATCCTGGTCAAGCTGTTGGCGCCCTTGCGTGAGTTCCCGCGCAAAAAAGATATGAATCACTTCGGTCGAATACGAGATAGCCAGGTGCAGATCGCCCGCATGGGCCCATTGGCTCGCCGTATAGCCCGTTTCTTCGTGCAGTTCGCGGCGCGCGCAAACCAACGGGTCTTCGCCGGGATCAAGCTTGCCGGCGGGAAATTCGGTCATGACCTGGCCGATAGGATATCGATACTGCCTTTCCATCAGGACCGAGCCATCGTTCAGAAGCGGTATCACCACCACGGCGCCGGGGTGGATGATGTACTCACGGTGGCTGGTCGCGCCATCAGGAAGGCGAACCGCGTCGCGGCGCACTTTTAGAAAGTGGCCTTCGTAGACGGATTCAGACTGGACAGCAGTTTCTATCAGATGGTGGTCGGCGTCAGAGGCCATGATCGATCGATGGTCAGTGAAAAGTGCGTTTTAGCTTAACACTTGCGCCTGGGGATACACTTTGAACCCCCTTTTAATGCGAGCCGAGATAAGCCCGTTGCACCGCAGGGTCTTCGCGTAGCTGCGCCGCCGTGCCTTCGCCGACGATGCGCCCTGTTTCGATCAGGTAGCCTCGGTCGGATATGGCCAGGCTGAGGTTGGCGTTTTGCTCGACCATCAGCACGCCGACGCCCAGCTCGCGTACACGCTCGATGGCGCGGAACAGCTCTTGGCACATTAAAGGCGACAGCCCCAAAGAGGGTTCGTCCAGCAGCAGGATTTTTGGGGCGGACATAATGGCGCGCCCCACCGCCACCATTTGCTGTTCGCCTCCGCTCATGGTGCCGACGCGCTGATCGAGACGTTCGCCCAGGCGTGGGAACAGCTCAAGGACCCGGGCGAGGTTCTCTTCTTCAAGAGCGCGTGCGCGCTTGTTGAGCGCACCAAGCTTGAGATTGTCGCGCACACTAAGTTCGGGAAAAATGCCGCGCCCCTCGGGCACAACCGCCAAGCCATGTTCGACCAAGTGGTGAGGCGCCATGCCGAACAGATCGGCGCCCTGAAGCGTGGCCACCGCCCCGCTTTGTGGCCGCAGCATGCCACCCAGGGCGCGCAACATTGACGACTTGCCTGCCCCGTTGGCCCCCAATATGACGACGATTTCGCCTGGATTGACCTGTAGCGCGACGTTGTCGAGTGCCAGGTGCTTGCCATAGCGAACAGATAAATTATTGACTTCAAGCATGCGGCGCTCCGAGGTAGGCGGTGATGACATCTTCCTGGGACAGAACTTGGCTGGTTTCTCCTTCGGCCAGTTTGGCGCCGGCAAACATGACTACGCAGCGGTCGCACAACGAGCGCACCGCGTCCATTACGTGTTCGATGAGGATGACGGTAAGCCCCTGAGCGCGCAACTGGCGGATGAGCTCGATGCCAACCTGCAGTTCAGTCGGGTTGAGCCCGGCCAGCCATTCGTCAAGCAACAGCAGGCGCGGCTTAAGCGCCAGGGCGCGGGCAAGCTCGAGCCGTTTCTGGTCGATGTAGGTCATGTCGCCGGCGGGGATGTCGGCGGCGTGGCGCAGGCCCACCAGGTCGAGCAGTTGCAGCGCCTCTTGGGCGGCCGCCTGGCCAAACAGGGAATCGGCTCGGAAGGCCATGCCGGCCTGTACGTTTTCGATGCACGTCATGCCGCCCAGCACCCGCACCAGTTGAAAGGTGCGCGCTACGCCCAGGCGGGCGATTTTGTATGAGGGCAGGCCGACCAGTTCGTCGGAGCCGAGCCGAACACTGCCCGAATCGGCCTTAAGGGCGCCCGAGACGAGGTTCATGGCGGTGGTCTTGCCCGAGCCGTTCGGCCCAAGCAAGCCCAGGACCTCACCCTCGTTGACACTGAAGCTGAGACCATCCACCGCTTTGAGGCCGCCAAACGATTTTCTGAGGTTTTCTATCTTGAGCAGGGTCATGGCGTGGCCTCGGGCGTGGGTTGTTTGCGGGTGCGCGGCCGCAGCCATTTACGCAGCACCTCGACTATGCCGTTGGGCACCAGATACACGATGATCAAGAAGGCCGCGCCAAGCAGTATGGAGAAATGGTTGGGGAACTTGGCCGACAAGACCTCGAACAGCGCGGTAAGCGGGATGACTCCCGCCAACGGCCCGAGGATGTGGCCGACGCCGCCCAGCAGCGCCATGATGAGCACCTGGAACGACACAGTGGGATTGAACACGATGCCCGGATCGATGTATGTCCAGCGTGGCGACATGACGGCGCCCACAAGGGTCATGAAGGTGGCGCTGATGACAAACAGCATTACCTTGGCGCGCGTGGTGTTCATGCCCAGGTGGCGTGCAACAAGTTCGTCTTCGCCGATGACCCGCAGCGCCAGCCCGAGACGGGAGCGCTGTATCAGCCAGGCGGTCAGCAACACCAAGGCCAGCAATGCCACCAGTTGCCAATAGATTTGTTCCTGGGTGATGTCCAGGAATATGTAGCGGCCAATGACACGTGTGATGTTGACTTCGTACCAGGTAACCAGTTGGCGGACGAGCTCGGCCAGGCCAAAGGTGAAGATGACAAAGTGCACCCCCGAAAGCCGCAGTGTCGACAGCCCTACGATAAGCGCCAGCACAATGCCGATGAGCCCGGACACGCCCAGCACGGCGAACCAGGGCAGGGTTTCGGACAAAACCGCGACGGTGTAGGCGCCAATGCCGAAGAAGGCCGTGGTGGCCAGCGAAATATAGCGCGTGGGGCCCGAGAAGAGGGTCCAGGCTGTTGCCAGCACGCCGTACTGAAGTACGTTGATGGAATAGGATATGAAATACGCGCTTTGCACGAAGAACGGCAAGGCCGCTACGGCCGCAAGCGCGATGACGACAAGGATGAAACCGGGAGAAAGCGTGGTTCGCTTCATCGTGTAGCCCTCCCGAAGATACCGTGGGGCCTAAGTAGCAACACCAGCAAGAAAATGGTGAAAGTGGCCGCCATGGTCAGGCCCGGGTCGACAAACCTGGAGACTAGGGTTTCAACGATGCCGAGCAACAGGCCGGCCAGCAAGCAGCCCAATACGTTACCCACGCCGCCCATGATGACGATAACCAGGGCCTTCATGGTGAAGGCCACGCCCATCGACGCGCTGAACGACAGGAACATGCTGATAAGCACGCCGGCCCCGACTACCAGGGCTCCGCCCAGTGCGAATGCAAACGCGGCCATGGCTCGGGGGTTGATGCCCACCAGATGGGCAAACTGCGGCGCATTGGCCATGGCACGAAGCGCCGCGCCCCACCGTGAGCGCACCAACACAAAATAGACGAGCAAGCCGATGACGATGGCGGCACCGGCCGCCAGCAAGCGGTTGGCTGCGACGTTGGCCCCCAATATGGTGACGGGCGAGGTAAGGAAACCGTAGCTGTAGTATTCGCCTCCGAACAGCACCAGTATGATTCCCTGCACGACGAACAAGATGCCGAAGGTGGCAAGGATGCTGTCCACCTCGAGCGCTGCTGCCGACGGCGCGCGCTTGACAAGGGGCGTAAGCAGAATTTGGTAGACCAGCCACTGCAGCACAAACCCGATGGGCAATGCGATGGCCAGAGCAAACAGTGGATGCACGCCCTGGCTGGTGACCAGCCAGTACGCCAGAAATGCCGCACCAACCATGAACTCGCCGTGCGAGAGGTTCATGATGCGGGCCACGCCATATTGCAGGGTCAGACCCATGGCAATCAGCGCGTACAAACCGCCTAACGTCAGGGCGGTTAAGGTGAGCTCAACGACGAGCATGTAATTCCCCCGGTGAAGTAGGCCCGGAGATTTCCGGGCGCTTCATATACATGACAACCATGCTGCGCCGGCAAGAGCCGGCGCAGCATCCGGGCCTGCGTTCTTGCAGGCCCGGCCTGGAGTTGGATTATTTCCAGGCCGGCTTGGGAATGATGGCCGGTTGGGCGCCCTTCAGGTCAGTGGGCCCGATGCCTTGGAACACGCCGTTTTGCCATTGACCGACCACAAAAATGCCTGTGATCTGGTTGTTCTCAAGCTTGACATCGCCCAGTACCGTATCGAAGGTGCCCGACTGAAGCTCTTTGGTGATGGCTTCGCGGTCGATCTTGCCTACACGCTCGATGGCTTGCTGCAGCATTTGCAGGCCGACGTAATTGTTGATGCTGCCCCAGTAGTCGGCGTCGCGGCCGGTAACTTCCTTGTGACGGGCGCGATACTGATTGACTTTATCCGAGGTGCCGTCGATGCCGCCAAGGCTCATTTGCCCTTCGATGGCTTCGGCGCCGTATTTACCCAGGAAGAACGGGAACTGTGTGCCGACACCGGTGTAGAACACCTTGGGGTTCAGGCCGGCCACGCGGGCCTGGTCGGAAACCAGGATGGTGTCGGGCGGATAGGACCAGGCGATGAAGGTGTCGGCGCCGGATGCTTTTACCTCATTAAGCAGCGACGACAGGTCGGTGGTGCCCAACGGATACGATTTATCGATGACCAGATCGAAGCCATGCGTTTCCGCAGCCTTGCGCGTGGCAGTGGAAGTTTCGACACCGAAGCCGTCGGCGACGGCGATCATGGCGACCTTGTCGTTGATCTTGCCGTCTTTGCGGGCCTGATCGAGAACGTCCATTAGCACTTCAGCGTAGGTGCCGGCGTTGCCCAGCAGGAAGAACTGCGTGGGCCAGCGCTTTGCGAATTGGTCGGCCTTGGCGGTAAGGTTGGTGCCGCTGACCTGCGGATAGCCGTACTTCATGAATAGGGGAGCCACGGCCAGGTTGGTGGCGGTGCCCCACGGCGGCAGCAGAAGGTCGACCTTGTCTTGGGTGACAAGGCGTTCAATGGCGCGAACGGCTTCTTCGGTGCTGGAGCGGTCGTCGTACTGGACGACTTCAACGGGTACGCGCTTGCCGTAGGCGCTAAGCATCAGGCCGCCGGCGTCGTTGATGTCTTTGACCCACATTTCGTAATTGGGTCTTACAGTGGTGTCAGCGCCGGGAGCGTTGGGGCCGCTTTTGGCAAGAGCGTAGCCGATGCGGATAACATCAGGCGCCTTGTCTTGAGCGAACGAGGGGGCGGCAAGCCCGAGCGAGAAACCTAGCGCGACGGCTAGGGCGGATGTCCATTTTGTGAACTTCATAGAAGTAGTCTCCAACCAGTTGGGTTTGTGGGCCTTTATTCGTTTCAAATGCAGGCGCTGCCCCGGCGCCCAATTTGTCAAAGCATGCTTTGTGAATTTTTAAGCATGATAACCTATTTTATGCATATTATTCTTATTGGCTTGCTACAGTTTCGGGCCGGCCTACGAGACGAAGAACTTCTTCTACCAGCGCATCGGCAAACTGCTCGTCATTCAAATGGCAGTCAAACTTTGCCACATTTACGGATTCGGGCATACTAGCTTTAACCCCATCAAAGAACACCGGGCACAACGATGGGTCGTGCAGGTGGCCTTCAGGGCTGTCGTGATGCGAGAACCCTTGCAGCGGTACAAAGAACGACACCGGACCCTTCGCATCTGCTATCAGGCCGCCCAGGTGGGCAGCCAGCTTGTGCAGTTCTTCGGCCTCGGTGCGCACCGCCGTCAAGGCAGAGTTGTGCAAGTGATACCGCTTCCCGGGAAACTGTTGGCGCGCCATGTCGATGGGGCCGGACACCATGAAATCGGCGTTTCCCGGCGCGAAGATGACAGGCAGGCCTTTTTTCAGTGCGGCCTTAGAGCGGTCGGGCCCGGCGCTGGTGATACCGTTGTTCAGGAAATCGTTGTGCTCGTTCACCGAGGTTTCCACCACCGCCACTACGTTGTCGCGCTCGGACACAAACTGGTCCAGCGCCATGCCGCCTGTGCCCAGGGTGTGGAACACCAGAACCTCGAAGCCTTGTTCTTCAAGTTTCTTTCGTACCCGCACCGTGCAACGGTCGATGGTGCCCAAGGTGCCCATTGCCACTACAGGGCGCGGCTCGCGCGTGTAGGGCTTGTAAGCCTTGGCCATCGCCGCAGTGGCGATGGCGGCGTTGCCAAACACGGTGCGCGTAATGGTGTTGAGGCCGGCAATATCGGTAACCGGGTTGAACATGATGATGTCTCGCGCGCCTATGAATGGCCGCGTGAAGCCGGAGGCCATCGTCGAGATAAGCACTTTGGGCAAGCCGTAAGGAAAGGTCTGCAGCACTGCGCTGCCCAGGGCGCTGCCCATCGAGCCGCCGATTGCGATGATGCCGCTTAGCGGTGTACGAGCGTGCAGTTCCTGCGCCACCTTGATGGCTCCCGCAGTCATGGCTTCCTGGCATTTACCCTCATGATTCAGATCGCGTACTTCTTGTATGGTCTTGCCTGCCCCGGCTGCCACTTCGGACGGCGGAATTTCCGCCGCCGGCGTGACTTCCTTGCGGATGCTGGGGTCAAGATGTATTACCTCGACCCCGTTCGCTTCGAGCTGTTCGCGTATGAATCGCGCTTCGATTGATTTGGTGTCCTGGGTGGCTATGAGCAGGACTCTGGCTTTGCTTTCCATGTGTTGTCTCCTGTGAAGCTATGTTTTGTTTTAGGCGCGTCGTGTCAACGTATCAGTGCCAGCAGCTCGTTGACTCCGGCCAAAGAATAGTGAGGCTGCAATTTGGCCGGCAGGTCGGCGATCTCTTGCGGCGACGCCAGTCCTGTGTGCACACCTACCGAAATGGCTCCGTTTTCGTGTGCCATGGCGTTTTCAAGTGATAAGTCGTCGCCCACGATGGCGATCTCCTGGGCATGCAGGCCCAATAATGACCGTGCCACCTCAAAGGCCGCTGCGGCGGGCTTGCCGACGATCGTGGCCTGCGCGCCGGTGACGCTGGATACAGCGGCCGTCAGTGCGCCCGAAATTCCCAGTGTGCGGCCTTCGCGGCTTGCCAGAAATGGTGCGGTCGAAACTGTGTAGAGGCCCGCGCCATTCCAGACCGCGCGGCAGGCGGCCTCGAGATCGGCCAAGCGAAATTCGGGATACCAGCCGATAAGCACTGCGTCGGCGTCGTCGGCCCGCTCAGGCGAGACCACGATGTCCAGGCCGGCATCGGCCAGGGGGCGCCAGACTCCCTCGGTTCCCAGAACGAGCAGGCGTTTGTACCCTTTGCTTTTGAATAGAGACACGGCCACCGAGGGCGGCGTCAGCGCCTGGTAGGGCGGAATGTTGAAACCCGCGGCCTTCAGGGCCGAAGACAACTGCGTCGGCGTCTTGGTGGAGCCGTTGGTGAACGCCACAAAGGGAGTCTTGCGCTCTTGCAGCAGCTCGATAAGTTCGATGGCGCCCGGCAAGGCCTCATAGCCGCTGAGATGGCGGTCGGCCAGGGCCAATGTTCCATCGATGTCGAAAATGTAGCCTTTTGCCAAGGTGTCCAGGCTTAAAGGCGAACTGGCGCGAGTCATGCAGATTCTCCATTCCGATGGGCGTGGCTGCGAAGATCGATCTTGAAGCCTTCCCGTTCGATGTGTGCGTGGGTCAGGTCGGGCCGTTCTGAAAGCGATTTGATCAGCGTTTCAATCGGCGCCGTCACGGGGTTGTAGTCTTGTCGGCAGGGGCCGGCCGCGACCATGGCGTCTATCTGGTCGGCGGGCATGACGGCACGCAGCAGGAATTCCTCGTCGGAAATATGCGGGCTGAAGCGCTTGCGCAACTCGGCGACATCGGGCATGGGTGGCTGGGCCATCAGTTCGCGGGCGCGCGGAAGTTGTGCGATGCGATCGCGTACGTTGGCGTCGACGTCGCCCGAAGGCGTGCCGAAGCGGCCCATGACATAGCGGATGACTTCGTCCGGCACATTGGCGTAGCGCTCCGGCGCCAGCACGTTCATCACGGCCATCGTGCCGACCACCTGCGAAAGAGGCGTCACCATGATGGGGTAGCCCAGTTCGGCCCGCACGCGGCTAACCTCTTCATAGACTTCGGGCAGCCGGTGTTCTTGCCGGATTTCGCGCAGTTGGCGCATCATGGTGCCTATCATGCCGCCCGGCAACTGGTGCGAGAAATAGCGCTCGTCATACTGCTGCGGCACGCCTATGGGCAGGCCCTCGGCCTTGGCCAGTTTTTCGAACCAGTCGCTGACCCGGGCCACGGCGTCCAGGTCGAGGTTGTGCGAAATGCCCCGGCTTTGCAGGTTGTTGACCACGCTTTCCACGGTGGGCTGGCTGGTGCCGTTGCCCAACGGGCGCGCGGCCGTATGCAAGGTACCCACGCCCAGATCGGGCGCCTCGGCGTAGGTGAATGGCGCCAGGCCTATCGTGCAATGCGAATGCAGCTCAAGGGGCTTGCCGCCGATGGCCTGCCTGATGGCCGGCAGCAAGGTGCGAGCGCGGTCGAGGGTAAGCAGGCCGCCAGGGTCTTTCAGATAGATGCGATCGATGAAGGGCTGGGCGGCCAAGTCGGCCGCCATGCGGGTAAAGAATGCGTCGTCGTGGATGGGGCTTACCGTATAGACCAATGCCCCGACAATTTCAGATGCGCCGGCCTTGTGCATGGCCCGGCAATTGTCGATGACGGCCTGGGTCGCGTTCATGGGGTCCATCACCATGAAGCGCTCGATGCCGTTATTTACCAGAAGCTTGTACGACAGCGCCATCAATTCCGGATGAGCGGTTTCCCACGAAATGAATCGAAGGCCGGTCGAAAGAAAGGTAAGTGAAGTGCGCTTCAGGCGTTGCTTCATTAGGCGCAGACGCTCCCAAGGGTCTTCCTTGTGGTAGCGCACTGTAACCGCCATGTGGGTGCTGGTGCTGAAATCGATCGAATGGTAGCCGGCCTCGTCCATGGCGGGCGCGATGGGCAGCATCATGCCGGTGCGCAGCCCGGTGGCCGCCCAAAGGCTTTGGTTGCCATCGCGGACGGAGGTGTCGATAAATTGTACGGAGTCGTGCTTCATGCTGCGGCCTATGCGATGACGCCGCCGGCTTCCGCCAGCTTGCGTCCCAGAAAGTTTGTGTCCACACCGCCCTCGATGAACTCGGGGGTTTCCAGCACCATGCGGTGCAGCGGGATATTGGTCTTTACGCCTTCGATCCGGGTTTGCGCCAGGGACTGCGCCAACCGACGCCGCGCTTCGTCGCGGGTGGCGCCCACGGCGATCACCTTGGCGATCATTGAATCGTAAAAGGGCGGAACGAAGGCGCCGGCTTCGATGTGGGTGTCGACCCTCACTCCTTCGGCGGAAGGAAAGTGCGCGTCGCTTATGCGGCCCGGCGATGGGCGGAAATCGTTGTCGGGGTCATCGGCGTTGATGCGGCATTCGATGGCGTGCCCACGTATGTGTATGTCATCTTGCGACAGGTCAAGCGGCAAGCCATTCGCGATGCGCAACTGCTGTGCGACCAGATCAATTCCCGTAACCTGTTCGGTGACCGGATGCTCGACCTGGATGCGGGCATTCATTTCAAGAAAATAGAATTGCTGCCTGGGCACGTCGACCAGGAACTCAATGGTGCCTGCGTTGCGATAGCCGATGTGGCGGGCGAAGCGCAGGGCGGCTTCATGCAGCCCGGCTCGCATATCGTCGGGCAGGCTGGGCGCGGGCGCTTCTTCGATCAGTTTCTGGTAGCGCCGCTGCACCGAGCAGTCGCGGTCGCCCAAATGGATGACCCGTTGGCCGTCACCCAGTATTTGTACTTCGACGTGCCGTCCTTGGGTGACGAAGCTTTCGATGTAGACCCGGTCGTCGCCGAACGCCGCTTGCGCCTCGGCGCTGGCCAGCTCGAACAGCTTGATCAGCTGTTCGGGGGTATCGGCCCGCTTCAGGCCTCGACCGCCGCCGCCGCCCACCGCCTTGATCAGCACCGGATAGCCAATGTCTTCGGCCATGACCGCCGCTTCATCCAGTGTGCCGACCGGGCCGCCGGGCGTGATGGGAACCTTGGCTTGTTGAGCAATGAGCCGCGCTTCGAGCTTGTCGCCCACGCGGCGTATCTGTTCGGCGGTGGGGCCGATGAAAATAATGCCGTTGTCTTCGCAGGCCTGGGCGAACTCGGCCCGCTCGGATAAAAAGCCGTAGCCGGGGTGGATGGCCTGTGCGCCGGTGCCCAGCGCAGCTTGGATCAAAGTGCCGATTTGCAGATAGCTTTCGGTGGCCCGACCTGGACCAATACACACAACGCGATCGGCCAGGCGCGCACCCATGCCGTCGCGGTCGGCGGTGGAAACGGCCAGTACCGACTCGATGCCTTGCTGGCGCAGGCTGCGCAAGATGCGCACTGCGATTTCTCCGCGATTGGCGACCAGTACGCGTTGTATGGACATGCCGGCTCCTTAGGCGCGTACCCGCATCAGAGGCTGATCGTACTCGACCAGGTCGCCGTCCTTGACCAGGACTTCGACGATTTCGCCGCTAATGCCGGCGGAAGTGGAGTTCATCAGTTTCATGACCTCGATGATGCCCACCACGGTGTCCGCCTCGACCCGGTCGCCCACCGAAACAAAAGGGGCCGCGCCCGGCTTGGGCGCAGAATAATAAGTGCCCAGCATCGGGGCGCGGATTTCCTGCAAGCCGGCGGTCGCTGCCGTTGGCTGTGTTGCCGCAGTGGACGGGGCTTGCGCCGGCGAAACGTCGGCCGCTGACGCAGCAGGCAACGAGGCGGCCTCGGCCCTTGGGGCTGCGGTGGGCGCTGCAGCTTGCGCAGCCGCCCCGCCGCGACGCAGCTCGAGCTTGATGCCGTCCATTTCCAGCACCAGTTCGTCAAAATGCGATGCGTCCAGCAACTGGATGATGTTCTGTACGTCTGCGTGGGTGAAACTCATGAGAGGAACTCCGGGTCGCCCACGACGATGAGGCGCGACGGGCGAGAAATGGCAAGATGAAACACGGCGGCGCCAAGGGCTGAAGGCGAATAAACCGCCTTTGAGTCGAGTGCGTGTCTCAAGCGAATTTTTATAATGAACAAAGTGTTGCGCATTCGATGTCGTACTGCTAGCATCAAAAAGCAAGTTTTCACCAGGTGAAATTCATCTATGCGCGAATACAAAGTAAAGACGATCCGAGCGCTGGATCGCGGCTTGCAGGTGCTTGGCTACCTACATAGGTCGCGTAATGCCAGCCTGCACGATCTGTATCTGGCAACCGGTTTGCCCAAAGCCACGCTCACCCGCATTATCGCCACGCTCGAAGAGCGGGGCCTGGTGTGGCAACGCCTGGCCGATGGGGCGTTCATGGCCAGCCACACGTATCAGCCGCGCCCGCCGCAAGTTAACGACGAAGGGTTTCTGGTCGAGGTGGCATCACCCATATTGGGGCGCCTATGTCAGAAAGTGAACTGGCCTTCGATCTTGGCGGTGCCACGCCTTACCCATATGGAAGTCATCGAAACCAACAGCCCCAAGTCATATTTTTCGCATATACCTTTAGGGCCCGTCGGCTTTCGGGTCAATATGCTGCGCTCGGCCACCGGCCGCGCTTATCTGGCTTTCTGTGGCGAGGCCGAACGCCAGGCGGTGCTGCAGCGGCTGCGGGTCAGCAACGAGCCAGGCAACTATCTGGCTCATCGCCCTGGGGCCGTGCAGGCCATACTCAAGCAAACGCGAAGCCTGGGATACGGAACACGGGCCGAGGATTTTGGCGGCCATTTCGACCACACGCGCCGCGAATGGGACGATAAGCGCGATTCGATCGCGGTGCCGATCTGGGCCGGTGACGAAGTGGTGGCGGTGGTCAACCTTACCTGGATGCACAACGTCACCACGGTGTCCGAGGTGGTCAAGCAGCATATGCCCGACCTGATGCAAGCCACACGGGAAATATCCGCGCAGCTGATGGCGCACGAGGCCGCGCCCGCCTGACAAGCATTGCGGCCGCGCCCGGCGTCACGCCTTAGGCCGAGGCGTCCAGTTTTTTCGGAAACCAGAACAGGCAGATCAGCATCGAGATTAAGGCGCAGGCGGCCATGATCGTCGTCAAGCCCAGCCCGCCAAAATGGGCCAGGGCCCCCGAGGCGCCGGATATCAGCGCGCCAAAGCCGAACTGCATCGAGCCCATCAGCGCCGAGGCCGTGCCCGCATATTGGCCCTGTTGCATCAAGGCCAGTTGGCTGCCCGTGGGCATAAGAAAGCCCAGCGACGCCACAGCAACGAACAGGCCGGCGCTCCATACGATGATGCTCGCGCCGCCAAGCAGCAGATAGACAAGCAGCAACGCCAATACCGCGAAATACAAAATACCCAGGTAGCGGAAAGTGCCCATCGGGCCCATGCGCCGGTGCAGAGTGGGATTGAGCAGCGCCGCCGCCATCAAGCCTATGGCATTGACGCCGAAAATCAGGCTGAACTGTGTGGGAGACAGGCCGTGCTCTGAAATAAACACGCTGGCCGACCCGGCAAGGTAGGCGAAGAAGCCCGCTTGGGCCGTGCATAGCGCCAATGTAAAAGGAATGAACCGCCGGTCGATGAAGATGCGGCCGTAGTTTTGGAAGGTTTGTCCTAGTACGAAGCTTTGCCGCTCGGCCGGCTTGCGGGTTTCGGGCAGCAGCGTGGCTACCATCGCCATGAGCACGATGCCAAAAGCTACCATGAACCAGAAAATGCTGCGCCATGACCCGATGTTCTGAAGCAGGTCACCGCCAAGCGGCGCCAGCACCGGCGTGATCCCCAGTACCGCCAGCACCAGCGACATCATCTTTCCCACGTCCGGCCCGGAAAAATGATCTTTGATGACGGCAAAAGCGATGACCATGCCGATGGATCCGCCGATGCCCTGCAAAAATCGCAGCCACAGCAATTGGGAAATGTCCGTGGCCAGGGCGCAGGCGACTGAACCAAGGGTGAAGATGGTCAGGCCCAGATATGCCAGGGGCTTGCGGCCGTACTTATCCGACAGTGGGCCGTAGGCCAGCTGGCCCAGCATAAGGCCGACGAAGAAAGTCATCAGCGTAAGCTGCACAGCCCCTTCGCCGGCGTTCAGCGCTCCGGCCATGGCGGGAATGCTGGGCAGGTACATGTCTATGGCCATCGGACCGGTGGCGGCAAGCATGCCCAGCACAAGGACCATGGAGCCGTTCCGGCTGGCGTTCATGAATGTGGTTCCTACTCGAGAGATGGCAAAGCTCTCTATTCTACGAGATCGCCGCTTACATAAGGCTTTCGGTAATCAGCGTCGCCGCAAGCGCCACAGCAGCGACCGCCGCGAGCACTGACGGAACCCGCCGCGGTGCGTACGTATGCAAGAGCACCACCGCCATTGCGGCGATGGTCAGTTCGCCCGCCCATACCGCCAGGCCTATGGATGCGCCATGCCGGCTGATGGGCGGTATGGCGGCCAGGCCAAGCAGCAGCCAACCGCCGCTCGTGAAGACGAAAGGCGCGGCCGCCAACGGCCGATCTCCCCAAACCTGTTCCCGATGCCGCTCCATCCTCAGGGCCAGCAGGGTCAAGCCGCAGAATCCCAGAAGCAGACTGGTCCAGTTCATGGCGCCGCCCCTTCGATGCCTTCTGCCGACCTTGACGGCCGCCGGACCGGTTTTTGTCTGCCGGCTCTCATGAAGTAGACGCCTGCAACCGCCAGCGCTGCAAAACCTAGCAGTGTAAGATCCATGCCCGCCGCCACCCAGCTTCCATTGGACAGCGCCACTGACAGCCGGCCGGCGCCCTGAAGCAGGTCGTACAAGGGAAGCAGGGCCAGCAAAAGGGCGAGGATGCTTAGCTGCTCCCGCCATGCCTTGCGATGCGGCCTAAGGAAAGCGTGAATGAGGCAGGCTGCCCAGCCCAGGAAGAACACCAGAATTTCGGAATCGGCGCGCGCCTGTATCGAGACGGGCAGCAGGCGGTTGGCCCAGAAATAGGCGCTGATGGCCACTGGCAGGCCCGCAAGGCTTGCCACGTTCAAGCCCTCGACCATGCGGTGACCCAGGTGGCTGCCGTGCTTGCGGCGCTGCGGCAGGCGCTTGACCACCCACAAGATCATGCCCGAGGCGATCATGGCCGAACCCAGCACACCGCCGACGAAGAACAGCCAGCGCAGCCAGGTGTCGGCAAAGCGCAGCAGATGGAGGCTGGAAAAAACGTTGTAGATGGCCGAGAAGGCGTCGGGCCCGGCTTGTTCGGGCGACTCCAGCGGCGTTCCGTTTACGCCGTCGAACAGCAGCCGTTCGCTTCTGCCCCGGTCGAGCAGGCTGCTTGCGCCCCGTTCACGCAGCTCGACAATCGCGTGGCTGGTGCCCGGGTCGGTGACTGTAATCTGCTCGAGCCCGCCGGGCCACCTGTCCCGAGCTTGCCGAACCAGGGGGGCGATGGCGGTCAGGGGCGCCGGCACTTTTTCGGTGGCGGGCGTTTGCGCGCCGGCAACCGCTCGATTGCCCCGTTCCGAGAAGAAAGTCTGCCGGTCGCCCCCGTAGGCGCTGTCCACGCCCCAGGGCATCAGCATGAACATCAGCAGCAGCAAGCCGCTGTATGTGATCATCAGGTGAAAGGGCAGCGCCAGCACGGCCAGGACGTTGTGCGCGTCCATCCACGAGCGTTGCCCCTTGCGCGGCCGGAAGGTGAAGAAGTCCGCGAAAATCTTCTTGTGCGTGATGATCCCGCTGATGATCGCCACCAGCATCATCATCGTGGCGATGCCGACGATCCAGCGGGCCGCCACGCGGGGCATGCCATACAGCTCGAAATGAAAGCGATACAGAAAGTCTCCGCCGCGTGATTCACGTACGGGCAGCGGCCGCGCCGTGGTTCCGTCCAGCACGGCGCGTTGCCCGCCGAACTTGCTGCGCCGCTCGCCCTGCTCGAACCACCGCGCCTGGATAGTGGGGTTGCGCGGGCCGGGAAGGGTGATCGTCCATAGCGATGCGTCGGGCGCCATGGAATGCATGGCCTCCACAGCGCGTTGGGGCGCCTCGGCGTGGGCGGCCGATGCATGTTGATCGGGCTGCATCCAGAAGCTGATCTCGTCGCGAAAAAAGCTCAGCGCCCCCGTGAAGAAAACCGCGTACAGCAGCCAGCCCAGCAATAGGCCCGACCATGTGTGGAGCCAGGAATTGGCCTGGCGCAATCCGAGTCCGTTCATGCCGTAGCCCACCTTAATGCCAAATGACCCGCCGGAAGCACTGCCAGGACGGCGGCCACTGCCCAGGCCCGGCGCGCCGTGGCGGCGCTGTAGGCCCAAACGGCCAGGGCGCAGTACAGCGCGAACGACAGCAGCGTGGCGGCCATCACCGCTTGTGCGCGCGGCAGGGGCAGCGCCAGGCTGAGGCTTGCCGTGGCCGCGGCGGCAATGGCGTAGCCGCCCGCCACCGCCAGTAGCGTGCGCGAGGCGATGTTCCACCTGTGGGCGGTCGGCGGCAGCTTTTGTGGTTTGTTTGTTTTCCGTGTGCTCATAATTGAATGCGAACGACTATCAATTTCATTTTGGAGCATATAATGCAAGCTTTTGCTGATGGCTGGCTGACGTGCTTCCATGGCCTGAAAATGGATTGCTGCATGAAACTTCTGATCGTCGACGACCATGGCCCGTTAAGGGGCTTGCTGGGTGAACACATGCAGCGCTGCGGCTTTGTCGTTGACTTGGCAAGCACGGGCAGGCAGGCCATGGATGCCATGGAGGTGGCCCGCTACGATGCCATCATTCTTGACCTGGGCCTGCCCGACATGGATGGCATCGAGGTATTGGCCGCCCGCAACGCCAGCCGCAACGGACCAGTGCCCTGCATCGTTCTTACCGCACGCGATGCGCTCGAAAGCAAACTGGCGGGCCTGAACGCGGGTGCGGACGATTATGTGCTCAAACCCGTCGAGGTGGCGGAACTCGAGGCGCGCGTCCGCGCGGTGTTGCGGCGTTCCGCCCACGGCTTCATCGCGCTTACGCAGGGTAATCTTTCCTACGAGCCGGAATTTCGCCATGCCACGGTGTCGGGCAAGGTGCTGCGCCTGCCGCGCCGCGAAGCCATGCTGCTCGAAGAATTGCTGCGCTCGGCGCCCCGTCTTGTGATCAAAGACGTTCTCGAAGAGCGCCTGTATGCGCACAGCGAAGGCGTGACGCTCAACGCCGTCGAGGCGCTGATATCGCGCCTGCGGCGCAAGCTCGAGGCCGCGGGTGCGAGCGTCCACATCGATACTGTGCGAGGTTTGGGATACCGGTTGGTTGCCGGAGACGGGCATGTGCGCCCATAGTCTCCGATGCCGGGTCCTGGTTTCGCTGCTGGCCGCGTTCTTGCTGGGTTTTGGCGTGCTGGCCTACCATTTGTTCGATACGCGCGACCAGTTGCGCCGAGGCATGGTCTACATCCATGCCCAGGAAATCGCCGAGGATTTCTTATCGCATCGCGATCCCAATCGGCTTCCCTTGCGGCAGCGGGGCGGTGAGATGTCTTATACGCTTTACGACGGCGATGGCAAGGTCTTGTGGTATTCGAGCAATCTCGAGCGGCCGCGCCGTCTCAAGCAAGGCTCTTTCGCCGAAGAGGCCAGCCGCTTCCGCTGGGCCATGCACAGCGGGCGAATCATCAGTGTTCCGGTTCCTCTGCACGACGGTTCCATCCTGATGGTGGCCAAGGAAGATCGCCTCGAGAGCAGGATGATAGAAAATTTTCTCCAGACGCGGGTGTTGCAGGGGCTGCTCGTCCTGGCGCCCTTCAGCTTGCTGGGGCTGGCGCTGGTGCTCGCGCTGTTGCACTGGACCTTGCGTCCGGTCAGGCAGGCGGCGAGGCTGGCCGCGGACATCGGTCCGCACGATCCGGGGCGGCGCATTCCGCTGGACAAACTTCCGCGCGAGATCATGCCGCTGGCCAAGGCGGCCAATGACGGCCTCGAGCGTTTGTCGCAAGCCTATGCGTATGAGCAACGTATTGTCGCCGACGCAGCCCACGAATTGCGCACGCCCCTGGCGGTGCTGAGCCTGCGGCTGCAAAAATGCGACAGCGGCGGCCCGGTCGACTGGGATACGGTAAAACGCGAAGTCGTGCAGGCTTGCAAACTGGTCAACCAGCTTTTATTGCTGGCCCGTGCCGATTGCGGCTCGCAGGACGCAGCGCTGGCGGGCTCGCATCGCACGCATCTGCCGCGCATCGTGCGGGAAGCCGTCGCCAAGCTGCTGCCCTTGTTTGATGATCGCGGGCGGGTCGTCGAGGTTTTCGCAGGGGTGGAGGCGGAGGCTGTCTGGGTCCTGGGCCATCCGGATCAATTGCGCGAAGCTGTCCGCAATGTGGTCGAGAATGCCTTGCATCATGGTGCGGGCGTTGTGCGGGTACGCCTGCTTGCATGCGACGACGGGCTTGCAGCCGTGGATATTTCCGACGAAGGCGAAGGTATTCCTTTGGCATCTCAGGACGAGCTGTTCCGCCGCTTTCGCAAGGGCAGGCAGGATGGCGACGGCTCGGGGCTGGGCCTGGCCATCGTTCGCCGCGTCATGCGCAATGCCGGAGGGGACGCCTGTTTCGTCCAGTCGGCGCCGTGTGTGCTGCGCCTGACCTTCGCCATTGCGAACTGAGTCGCCCGCACGTCAGATTTCAGTCAGAGTCAGTCCTTAAAATTCCCTGGTTTCAACAAATAATAAGATTGATTCGTATTTAGTCAATCTGCCGGTTTGGCTTGAAATAACCGAGAAATTCAGAAATAGAGGGGAATCATGTTTGTTCGTCGATCGACTCGCGCCGGGTGCCGCCTGCCCAAGCGTCATCGCCTTGTATACGCCACCGCGGCCCTGGCCGCCTTGGCGCTGCCCGCCTCGGCGACGGGCGAAGAAGTGACGGTATTGCCCAACGTCGTGGTCACCGCTTCGGGTTTCGAGCAGATGATCGCCGATGCGCCGGCCACCATCACGGTCATTCCCAAAGAGGAATTGGAGGGAAAGGCCTACCGCAACATCACCGACGCGCTCCAGGATGTGCCCGGCGTGTCGATCGAGGGCGGCGCCGGCGGCAAGCTGGAAAACACCCAGGTGAACATCCGCGGCATGGGAGAGCAATACGTGCTATTCCTTGTCGACGGCAAGCCGCTGGGCTCGTCCTCCGAGGTGTATTACAACGGCTTTGGCGGAGGCGCTCAGGCCAATTGGCTGCCGCCCGTGTCGGCCATCGAGCGGATCGAGGTGATTCGGGGGCCGATGTCTTCGCTGTATGGCTCAAGCGCTCTGGGCGGGGTGATCAACGTCATCACCAAGAAAGTCTCGGACACCTGGACAGGCAGCGTCACCCTGGACACGACCATGCAGCAGCATTCCGAAGCCGGCAACGCCTACCAGGGCCGGTATTACCTAAGCGGCCCCTTGGTCGATAAACGCCTGGGCCTGACCGTGTACGGCTCGCATTTTCGACGGGCAGAGGACGACATCGAATCCGGCTATGCGGACCAGCGCATCACGTCGAACAACGCCAAGCTCGACTGGATACTGACGGACAACCACAGCCTGCAATTCGAGGGCGGAATCACCACCACCGACAACCTGCGCACCGCAAAGTCGGGCACCCCCATGGACATGGACAACAAGCGGGTCCACTACGGCCTGACCCATGACTGGAAGTGGGGCTCCAACGCCAACACCAAAACCTATGTCTTGAGCGAAGACGTCACCATCGTCAACAGCACGAACGAGTCGGAGTACAAGTCCACCATTTTCAACACGAAGTCGGTGATGCCGTTCGAGTCGCATGTGCTTTCGGTGGGCGCCGAATACAAGAAGGAGGAAACCCTGCACGATGCGGATCGCTTTCCGGGTTCGAAGACACTGAATCTTTCGCGTTGGCAGGCCGCCGTGTTTGCCGAGGACGAGTACTACCTGACCGACAGCTTCGCCCTGACAGGCGGCGTCCGCCTGGACAAGAACGAGCATTACGGCAATCACGTCACGCCCAGGCTGTACGGCGTGTACCACCTGAACGACAACCTGGTGCTCAAGGGCGGAGTCAGCGGCGGCTTCCGGACGCCGACGCTCAAGCAGGCCGACAGCAATATTGTCGAACAGGCCGGGCGCGGCCGTTCGTGGGACATGGGCAATAACGACCTTCAGCCCGAGCGCAGCACCAACTACGAGCTGGGCTTTGCGTGGACCACGCCCGAGCAGATGGACTTCGGCGTGATGGCCTACTACACCCGCTTCAAGGACAAGATCGACAAGCATTATGTTTGCAGGACTCCGGCCGGCGCCCCGCCAAGCTGCACCTACAACGGCGAAACCCGCGAAAGCATCCAGCAGTACATCAACCTGGATTCGGCCGACTTGAAAGGCGTCGAGGCCAGCTTCGGCATGCCTATCGGCGACGTGCGCCTGACCGCAAACTACACCTATTCAGACAGCGAGATCAAGAGCGGCGCCGACGCCGGCAAGCCATTCAACAATACGCCCAGGCACATGTTCAACCTGGGCCTGAACTGGACGGCCTCCAGCCAACTGGGCGTATGGGGCAAGCTGAAGTTCAAGAGCGACACCATCGATGGCGGCGAGGATCGCCTTCCTTCATACACCTTGGTGGACGTCGGCGCCAACTATCGCTTCAATCGCAACGTAAGCGGATTCGTGGGCATATACAACGTGTTCGACAAGAAGATCGAAAGCGAAATGTATGGAAAGCACCTTGACGGCCGCCGCTATTACGCCGGCCTGACCGTGGACTTTTGAGCCTGGGGACGCCCGCCGTCGTTGCGCGGAGCGGCCTTGAAACCTTTGGCGCGGGAGATTATTCCGGCGCCATTTTTTTGTGACGACGCCTTAAAACCCGCACATCGACACGAAATTGGCCCATTGCACCTTCATGTCGGGGGTGAGGTGGCCGACGAAGGCCAGCGCCAGCACCGCGGCCAGCAATGCCAGACCGGCCACCCGGGCGGGCTTGAAGCGCCGGGGTTTGTTTTCATGCGGCAACTGGCTGGATGAATCGTACATGGTATCGACCTATGCAACTAACAAGGCTGGCAGCGATGAGGCTGCTGGTTCATGGCGCGCAGCGCATGGCATGGAGGCGAGCGCATCAAGCCGCCGCCGGCGCCGCCAGCGGCCTTTCCTTGATGGGCAGGCAAAGCACCGCGGCGAGGAGACCCAGCGCAATGCTGACCATCCATACCATTGTATAGCTGCCGGTGGTTTGATAGGCATAGCCGCCCCACCAGACCCCTACGAAACTGCCCACCTGATGGCCCAGGAACGCGATGCCCGATAGCGTGGAGGCGTAGCGCAAGCCGTAGATCTGCCCGATCAGGCCCAGGGTAAGCGGCACTGTGCCTAGCCAGAACAAGCCCATCCAGGCGGCGAACACATAGACCACGAATGGGGTCATGGGCAGGGAAATCAGCCAGATGATGCCGAAGACGCGCAGGAAATACACCCAGGCAAGAAGTGTCTTCTTGCTGATGCGTTCGCCCAGCTTGCCTGCGCCGTAGCAGCCGAAGATATTGAACAGCCCGATCAGGGCCAGAGCCGTTGCGCCGTGGCCGGCGTTCAGGCCGCCGTCGGTCAGGTATGCCGGCAGGTGCAAGGTAACGAAGGCCGTATGGAAGCCGCAGACAAAATAGCTCCAGAACAGCAAGTGGAACGATTTGTGGGCCAGGGCCTGGCGGACGGCGCCGCCCAGGGAAAGCGTGCCGGCAGGAGTGTCGGGACGTCCCTTCAAGAATACGGCAAGCGGAATAGCCGCGGCCATGAGTAAAGACATTACCCACAGCGCGCTCGTCCAGTCGGTGCTGGTGATCAGCACTTGCGCTCCGGGCACGATAAGGAACTGCCCAAGCATGCCTCCGGCACTGGCCAAGCCCATGGCGGTGCTGCGGTAAGCCAGGGGAACGGCACGCGCCACAACGGGCAGAATGACTGGAAACGTGGTGCCGGCCTGACCCAGGCCCACCAGCAGGCCGGCCGTAAAGTAGAGTTGCATCTCGGTATGCGAGTAATACATGCCGAACATGCCAAGTGCATACAGCAACGCGCTGACCGCGATTGTACGGCCCGAGCCGAAACGGTCGGCCAATATGCCCATGAATATCGAGCCCACGCCCCAGAAAAGATTCTGGATGGCGAAAGCCATCGAAAATACATCGCGCCCCCAACCGTTTTCCAGTCCCATGGGCTGCATGAACAGGCCGAAGGTGGCGCGTACGCCAAGCGAAAGCAGCGCAACCAAGGAGCCGATATACAAGGTGCGTGCGTAGGAGGCTTTAGGGGAGGGGGACATTGAAGAGAAACAATAAAAGAAGTGTCCCGCACCAGAGCAAGTGCTTTGGGTACGAGAGTTTTGCATCGGGATTATACGGACTTCATCGTCTAACCGTCCGATTCGCACGACTATTGACTTAACGCAAACGCAAGGCTCGGATAGTATCCTTGACGGCACAAAACTGGGCTAATGTTGCTTCTTTGCCTTGTTCGAGTCTTTACGCCGGAGAGTATCGCCATGAGACGCGCTTTTTCTTCTTTGTTAGCTTTGCCCGCCTTGCTGGTCGGTGCAACCGCCTTTGCCCAAGCCCCAAACGTTGACGAGCTTCGTGAACTCGCAGGTCGGCTGTTCACGCCGATTCCGCAGGTACAAGAAGTGATCGAGCAGAGAAAGCTTTCTGGCGACCAGATTGAATTGGGCAAATGGCTGTTCTTCGAGCCCCGCTTGTCCAGCAGTCATATCATTACCTGTAATACCTGTCACAGCGTGGGCACGGGCGGCGCCGACAACATCCCCACCTCCATCGGCCACGGATGGCAGGCCGGTCCGCGCAACTCGCCCACAGTGTTCAACGCGGTGTTCAACGCCGCCCAGTTCTGGGACGGTCGCGCGGCCGACCTGGCGGAGCAGGCCAAGGGCCCGGTACAGGCTAGTGTCGAAATGAACGCCACGCCCCATCATGTGGAAGACACGTTGAAAAGCATTCCGGCTTATGTCGACTTCTTCGCCAAGGCCTTCCCGGGCGAGGCCGACCCGGTCACGTTCGACAACATGGCCAAGGCCATCGAGGCTTTCGAAAGTACGCTGGTTACGCCCAACTCGCGTTTCGATCAGTTCCTGGCGGGTAAGGACACCATGGACGACCTCGAAATCAAGGGCCTCAGCCTGTTCATCAACAAAGGCTGCGTAGCCTGCCATTCCGGCGTTAACGTCGGCGGCCAGGGTTACTTTCCCTTCGGTGTCATCAAGCGCCCCGGCGCCGACATCCTGCCGCCCGACGACAAGGGCCGTTTCACCGTCACTGCAACAGCATCGGACGAATATGTATTTCGTGCAGGCCCCTTGCGCAACATCGCCCTGACGGCGCCGTACTTCCACAGCGGCGAGGTCTGGGATCTTGAAATGGCCGTGGCCATCATGGGCACCAGCCAACTGGGTCAAGAGCTTAATGGCGAAGAGGTCAAGGCCATTACCGCCTGGCTGCACACCCTTACCGGCGATCAGCCGCAGGTCGAGTACCCCATCCTGCCGGCCAGCACGCCCGAGACGCCTCGTCCCACGATCATGTAATGGTGTCGCCGGGATAAGCAAGCGGCCGGCACACGCCGGCCATTGCCTTGTGTTGCATGGAGTTATTCGGCGTTTGCTGATAAGCTTGCCGAACTAGCGGGGCTGGTCTGCCCCTTCGGTATGTCATGTATGACTGCGAGGAGAACAAAATGGACCGTCGAAGCTTTTTGCTTGCCCCTCCCGCCCTGGCCATCGGAGCCCTGGGTCTTCCTTCCACCACCCTGGCCTCACCGGCCGCCATCCACAGCAAGACCACGCTTTTGCCGCGTCGCGGCAAGGGGCCGCGCATTGTCGTCGCCGGGGGCGGATGGGGCGGCATGACTGCCGCGCGCTACTTGCGTCAATATATTCCCGACGCGGATGTCGTACTGCTCGAGCGTAACCCGACCTTCTGGTCGGGCCCCATGAGCAACAAATGGCTGATCGATATCGTCGACACCGATTTCCTCAACCACGACATGCTCGATCCGGCTAATCGGTACGGCTACACCTTGATCAACACCACAGTTAACGGCATCGAGCGCGACAAGAAAACCGTCCGCACGACGCATGGCGCCATTGACTACGACTATCTCATTTTGTCTGGCGGCATCCGGGACGCCTACGATGCCTGGTTTGGCGACGACCGCTACGCCGCCGAATATACGCGCCGACATTTCCCGAATGCGTATATACCGAATGCCGAGATGATGGCCTTGAAGCGTAAATTCAAAGGGTTCAAAGGCGGCACTGTGGTCATGACCCTGCCCCCGCCGCCACATCGCTGCCCGCCGTCGCCATATGAACGTGCTTGCCTCATTGCCTGGCATTTCAAGACGAATAATATTCCCGGCAAGATTATCATCCTCGACCCTAAAGCCAAGATCGCGCCCATTGGCGAGGGCTATCGCGCTGCATTCGAAGAGCTATACCCCGACATCATCACCCACGTGCCCAACGCCGCGGTCAAAGAAGTCGATCCTTTCAACAAGCGCATCAAAACGGCCGCGGGCGATTTCGATTTCGACCACGCCATCCTTATGCCTCCGCACCAGGCGGCAGACATGGTCTGGTATGCCGGCCTCATCGGCAAGGGGCCCGATGGCAAGCCCACCGGCTGGGCCGACATCCACCCTCGCCTGTTCACCGCCAGCGATGACGACGACGTCTATGTGGTAGGCGATGCCATGGGGGCCATTTCCGACCAATTCGGTCACTATCCCAAAAGCGCCCACGTGGCGCATGCCATCGGCAAGATCGTGGCAAAGAACATCGCCGAGCGCGTGGCGGGCAAAGAGGTCGTTCCAGTTCTGCCCGACAACCTTTGCTACATGATGGTCAACGGAGACCCTCAAGAAGAAATTTCCGTGGTCTTCGAGTACGAGGTCGACCCCACCGGAAAAGTGCTGCAATCCCAGATAGACATGGACGTGCGTTCGGCCGATCTGGTCGCCAAAGATTTTGAATGGATCAAGAGCCGTTTCAATGATTTTCTCTAAACAGCACGCCAAGGGCTTCCGAACGCGCCGCCGCCTGCTCGAAGGTGTGGCGCTGGGCCTGGGCGCCGCGCTGGCCTCGCCGGCGCTTCGCGCACAGCAAAGCCAGCCGGAACTAAAGGGCGCCGATCCGGCCGAGGTTCAGGCCATCGTCGACGCCTTTCTGGATGGCGCCCAATCGCTCAACGAAGGGCTGAAGCTCGACATGCCCGTTCTGGGCGACAACCCGGCGGCGGTGCCGGTCAAGGCGATACTCGATGTGCCGATCACGGCCGATTCCTATTGCAAGGAACTGGTCATCATCGCCGAGGGCAATCCCAGGCCGATGGCCTGCCGCTTCCAGTTCACGCCGCTCGCGGGCACGACCGAAGTCGCCGTGCGCCTGCGCCTGATCGAAACGCAGTCTATCCAGGCCTTGGCGCGCATGAGCGACGGCCGGGTCCTGGCGGCTCGCCGGCACATCACGGTTACGGCCGGCGGATGCGGAATGTAGGAATCCAACGCAAATGAGCACTCCCCGTATATGGATCAGCAACGACTCTCCCAAGCAGGGCGAGGTGGTGCGTGTACGCGCTCTGATCGAACATCGCATGGAAAGCGGAATGCGGCTTGGCCCGGACGGCAAGACGATAGCGCGCAACATCGTCTCGAAGTTCGAGGCCAGGCTCGACGACGACCTGCTGTTCACCTGGGAACCCGAAACCGCCGTTTCGCAGAACCCTTATATCGAGTTTACTTTCGTGGCCCGCCGGTCCGGCGAGCTGCGCATGGGCTGGATCGACGACGCGGGGACGGTGGTCAAAGGAAGCAAGCTGCTGTCGGTTGTCGAATAGCGCCGGCAGGTTGCTAAAGAGCAGCTGGCGGCGAGGAGGCGGTTTTTTGGTCTCAAGGGGGCGCGGGCTCGCCGGCGCTTTGATGAAGGTAGTGGCTGGCGCGCCAGATATGCCGGCCGGTACGCTCGAGCCAACGGTAGATCTCGGTCGTGCGCAGGGTAAGCGATGCTTGGCTGTCGGGCGCCGAGCCCGCAAGCAGTTCGCATCGCGCCTCGCGCAGCAGATCCGCCTGGGCGGCGGAGCCCGTTTCCAGCTCTTGCAGCCATGTTGCCGGCGCTTTTCCGTCCAAGCCTTGTCGCGCGGTTTCGGCCATGTTCATGGCCCGCGCCAAGGCGGCACGGTAGGCCGGGTTCTGAAAATCCGTGCCGTTCGCCGCCATGCCCTGGATGCGTCCAAGCAGGCGCAGCAAATGATCGACGGCATGCAGTTGCGCGCTGCGCCGTTCGTTCATGCGCTCGTCGTCCCATGGAAGCTGCATGCGCACCATGAACTCATAGGCTTCGTCCAGTATCTTGTCCATCCGCCGCAGTTCTTCGGCCGCGGAGACCGGCATGGATTTGTCCAGGGTTTGGCGATACAGGTCGATTAGCCGGCTGGCGACGTCCAACAGAGTGCGTTGCGAGGTTTCGAGCGCCACCGCCGGCACGCCCAGCAGGCTTGTGTCCAGATGGTGCTCGAGCTGTGCGATACGCCCTGGAACCAGCCGCTTCACCAATGCGGCGAATCGATCTGTGAACGGCAGGGCGATCAATGCGCCAATGGCGATGAAGGCGCTATGGAAGGCCGCCAGCGCAATGGCGCCGGGAACCACGTCGATGTAGGCGCCTGCGGCATGCAGGGCCGGCAGAAGCCAGGGCAGCAGCAATAGGGCGATCAGGCCCGAGGCCACATTGAACAAAATGTAGGCCACTGCCGTTCGCTTGGCATAGACGGTGGCGCCGATGGACACCAGCGCGCCGGTCAGGGTGGTGCCGATGGAGGCGCCGATCACCACGGCGGCGGCCTGATCGAAGTTGACGGCGCCTGCATCCAGGGCCGTCAGTGTCATGGCGATGGCGGCGGTCGAGGATTGAAGCACGGCGGTCAGCGCGAGGCCGACCAGCATGATCAGCAGGTAGGCGCCGTAGCCGCCCGCCGGAAGATGGGCCAGGCTGAACGAGGCGGCCAGCCCCTGCATGCCGTCCTGCAGCGTGCTTAGGCCCAGGAACAGCATGCCGAAGCCCGCCAGGGCGCGGCCCAGGTCGCTGCCTCTTCCCCTGGCCAGCAGTTTCATCAAGGCGCCGATGCCTATCAGGGGCAAGGTGTAGAAGCCCAGGTTGATCTTCAGGCCCAGGCCCGACACGATCCAGCCTGTTGCGGTGTTGCCCAGGCTTGCGCCGATCACCACACCGATTGCCTGTGAAAAGGTGATCAGCCCCGCGCTGACGAAGCCGATGAGCGTCACCGTGGTGGCGGTGGAGGACTGCGCCAGCGCGGTGACCAATGCGCCCGAGGCGAAAGCCTTGATGGGTCTGCCAGTAAGTGTCAGCAGCACGCGCTGCAGCGATCCGCCGGCGAACGCCACCAATCCTTCGGACAGCAGCATCATTCCGATCAGAAAAAGACCAAGCCCCCCGGCAAAGGGGAAGATAATGTCGAGCATGGGGCTGCGGATTGAAGATGAAAGTCGAAGTATAGGTCCGATTGGGCGGCGGGCCGCGTAGAATGCGGGGCCGGGTCGGCAGCGGCGGAGCGCCATTCGGGGGCGGTTGCGCCCGCGCTGGGCGGCCGTGACGCGAGTAGAGTAATAGCGGCGGGAGATGCCTGTGCGGCAGGCATACCAAAGGAGGACGACGTGGGTTTATTGCATAAGCGGTGGCGGCGATTCGCATCGGGTGGTTTGTTCTTGGCGGCGGTGGTTGCCGTCGTGTTCATCGTTTTTGCGCCGTCGGGGCTAACCGGCCAGGCCCAGTTGGTGCACGAAGAGCCCTCCGGGTTTTCCACCGTGGTGGTCTACGAACGCTATGGCGAGCGCTGCATGAGCTTCGAGAGCATGGACGCCGATGGTCGCCAGACCTGCTTTCAATTGTCCGACCCGGACAAAATGGTGTTTGAATACACCCGGATGATGACCAGCGCGTTGCTGGTATTGCCGCAGCCGCGCAACATTCTGATTATCGGTTTGGGTGGCGGCACGCTGCCCACCGCCTTGGCCCGCATCGCGCCCGATGCCGTCATAGACAGCGTGGAAATCGACCCGGCGGTCGTCAAGGTGGCGCAATCTTATTTTGGCTATCAACCCGGGTCCAGGCAGCGCGTCTTCGTAGAGGATGGCCGCGAGTTCGTCGAGCGCGCCGCCCGCGAAGGCCACAAATACGACATGGTGATGCTCGACGCCTTCGACGTGGATTACATCCCGCGTCACCTGTTGACGGTCGAATTCTTCGAGCAAATCAAGTCGATCTTGTCGGAGCAGGGCGTGGTGGCGGGCAATTCATTCGCCGGAAGCGAACTGTATGACCGAGAGTCGGCCACCTATGGCCAGGTATTTGGCTCTTTCTTCAACCTGCGCGCCCGGCTGGACGGCAACCGCGTGATCATCGCCGTGCCGTCCGGCTTGCCCGCCGACGAGACCCTGCAACAGAATGCCGCCGACCTGGCGCGGCGACTGGAGCCTTTCGGCATCGACGCATCCCTCGCGCTGTCGCGGTTTTCCAGGGTGGATGATTGGCCCCGAGACGTGGAGCCGCTTAGAGACTGATCCGCCCGGTCAATGCAGGGACGTCTTGTCAGGTGCCCAGCCAGCCCTTGGTGGAAATGTCGAACACGATGCCGTCGGGGTCCTTGAATTTTTGCTCGAAGTTGTGCTTTTCGGGGTCGCCAAGGCTGAAGAAGAACTTTCCGCCATGTTGTTCGATGTTTTTTGCCGTTGCATCGGCGTCTTCGACAATAAAGCCGAAATGGTGAGAGCCCACGTAGCCGTCCATCGCGCTGCCCGGCGAGCCCTTGAGCAGCGCCAGGTTCACCACGCCGTCGCTCAAATAAACGCCCGAGCCCATCTCCAGCGTCTCTTCACCCACCCGCTTCAGCCCGAACACATTCTGATAAAACTTGGCGGCGGCTTCAAGGTCGGTGACACAGATGGCGAAATGCCTGAGTTTGGCGGTCATGGCTGGGCTCCTGGGTTGATGTTCAAAGCATGGTGGCGAGCCATGCTCGGCACCACTCCTTTTTACACGATTTTGGGTGCATTGATTCACTGGCGCTGTTGCGCCCAGGAAGAATCACCAGTGAAAAATACATCCGCTGTTGTATACAGAACCTTGTATGCCCGTCTCAGGGCGATGGCGCCAGCGGTTCGCTGAAGGACCAGATGGAATTGAAGAAAGTAAGGTTGAGCGTGGCCAGTTCGCGGCTTTCTATGATGAGGGCGTAGTTCTCTACTTTGGATGAAACGTAGGTGACCGTGTCATCGTTGATGTACATGGACATGCTCAGGTCCACGCCTTTTGGAGCGAAGCGCACTTCGCGGTACGCCTCGGTGGGCCAGATGTTGTCGGTTTCGCGCGCGGGCGACCGAAGCACCTTGAGTTCGATGCGTTTGCGGATGCGCTCGGCGATGAAGCCTTCCATCCATTGCAGGCCGGGCACTTCGCGAAGCTCGTGCATCGACAAGATGGCATACAGCATTTTCGATCGGCACTCCAGGGTTTCCCACAAGGCGCGCTCAATGCCTTCTCGTCCCTCGTACAGGCGGGTGCGCGGCCGGCTGGAACTGCCGTTGTAGATGGAGCGCAGTTCAGGCACCAGCTCGTTGAGCATCATGCGCTTGCGTTCCCAGTCGCGTATCAGCACGGCGGGATCTTCGGCGACGACCTTGCGCACTCCCTTGCTTGCGCTGGTTTGGCTGAGCAAACCTTTTTGTTCGAGTCGTTCGAACAGGTCATATCCATTGGTGCGGGAAACGCCGGCCCGGGTGGCGATATCGGCCACGGGTGCGGCGCCCAATTGGAGCGCGGCCAGGTAAAACCGTTGTTCTTTGTCGTCCAGGCCCAGGGCTGTGAGTCGTTCTAACATGTTCATTAATATAATGTCGATTAATCTCGACAACAATTTACCATAAAAAAACCTTAAAAATAAGGCATTTAGTAGGGGTTATCACCATATGATCTACATTTTTGTCGAAATTATTTGACCTTTGTAGCCGGCGCTGGATACACTGCATTCCAACATCACGCACATTCTTAATCCAGGAGGGAGATCATGCTGCGCAAGTTCGCTATCGGTTTTGCCGCTGTGGCTGCACTATCCGGCACATCGTTCCAGGCAACAGCCGAAACCATCAAGATTGGGGTGGTCCTGCCACTAAGCGGCCCCAATGCCCAGTTCGGCATCAACGCCCGAAACGGCATCGAAATGGCCCTTGAAGACATCAAGCAGGACGGTACCGACGTCAAGCTTATCTATGCAGATGTACCCGAACCCAACGCGGCTGCTTCGGCGGTTCAGCGTCTGGTCAGCCGCGAAAACGTGTCCGGCGTTGTTGGGGCGTTCGTCAGCTCCATCACTTTGGCCGCGTCAGAGGTAACCGAGCGCACCGAAACCCCAATGATCACGCACTCGTTCGCCGACCAGATCACCAGCCGCGGCTATAGCTATATTTTCCAAGTAAGCCCCAAGGCCACCACGTTCGGCGAAAAGCAGTTTCAGTACGCCATCGATGTGGCCGAGAAAGCGGGCGAAAAAATCGACAAGATCGCCATCTTCTACGAAGACACGGCTTACGGTACCGCTCAGGCCAACGGTATCCGTAATGGCGCCAAAGCGGCGGGTATCGACGTTGTGATTGACGACGCCTATCCGCTGGGCATTACCGACGTGGCGCCTCTTATCAACAAGTTGCGTCGCTCTGACGCACAACTCGTGTTTCCCGTGTCGTACTTCAATGACGCATTGTTGATCATTCGTACCATGCGCCAGCAAAAGATCGATTTGCCGATTGTGGGCGGCGCCGCAGGTTATATCGTGCCCGATTTCCAGAAAGCTCTGGGCGAATTCTCTGACGATGTCTATTCGATCGCGCCGGCCAACTATGACGCCGTTCCAGACATCGCCGAGCGTTACAAGCAGAAGCACGGCGTCTTCATGGCCCACGAGTCGATCATGTATGGCGCGGCCTTGCAACACATGGTCGAAGCTGTAAAAGTTGCCGGCAGCACCGATTCCAACAAGGTGCGCGATGCCATTGCGGGCCTCAAGAAGTGCGACGGCTTCTCGGCCGGTATCCCTGGCGGCTGCACTGCGTTCGGCGAAACCGGGCTCAGCTCCACGGCATTTCCCATCTTTGTCCAATGGCGCGGAGAGGAACTGCTGACGGTGTATCCGGAAGAAGCCGCCACTGCACCGGCGCGCTGGCGCGGACAAGAGGTCAAGTGATCGCTCGGGCGGCTACTTACACAATAGGCTAGAAAGGCGTTTTCATCATGTCCGCATTATTACAAACGCTTGTCGACGGAATCCTGATCGGGGGGGTCTACGGCGTAATTGCCGTGGGGCTTTCCCTGGTCTTTGGCGTCCTCAAGATCGTCAACTTCGCGCAAGCAGAGTTTCTTATGATCGGCATGTATGCCGGTTGGTTCGCCTGGGCGTATCTGGGCTTGGATCCGATTCTGGGCGCCTTCGTCGCGCTTCTGATCGGTTTTGCCCTGGGGGCAATCTGCCAACGTTTATTTGTACAGCACATCCTCAATGCTCCCGCGGTGGCCCAGATCTTCCTGACGGTCGGCTTGCTGACCGTACTTGAAAACGGTGCTCTGCTGGTGTTCGGTTCCGACTTCCGTTCGGTGCGCACGCCATACCAGACTATCGCGCTCGAACTCGGGCCGATCTTTCTTTCCGTCCCCTATTTGGTCGCCTTCGTTGCGGCTGTCTTGATATCGGTTCTTTTGTTCCTGCTGCTGAACCATACCTGGCTGGGGCGGGCTATTCGTGCAACCTCGCAAGCAAAGGATGCGGCTCAACTTTTCGGCGTGGATACGCGCCTTATCTACACCATCGCCTTCGGCTTGGGCACGGGGCTTACCGCCTTTGGCGGGGGCATCATTCTCTCGTACGCTTCGGTTAGTCCGACGGCAGGCGCGCAGTTCGTGGTGTTGATGTTCACCGTGGTGGTGTTGGGCGGGCTCGGCAGCGTGATGGGGGCGCTGGTCGGCGGTGTGCTGGTTGGCGTCATTCAATCCGTTTCCACCCTATTCATGCCAATTCAGCTGCAGAACCTCGTCTTGTTCGTCATATTCATCATTGCCTTGGCCTTTTGGCCGCAAGGACTGCTGGGGAGGGCCGCCCGATGAAACGTTCTTTGTTTTTGGTCGGCCTCATCGCCATAGCGGCGATTATCCTGGCGCTTACTCTTGACCCGCGCGGCTATGCCCTGCGTGTTGTTTGCCTGATTCTGCTGGCGGCCACTTTAGGTCAGTGCTGGAACATTGTGGGCGGTCTGGCGAACCAGATTTCACTCGGGCATGCCGCCTTCTTCGGCATTGGCGCCTACAGTTCGACGGTGCTGCAAGTGCAGTGGGGCATTACACCCTGGCTGGGCATGTTCCTGGGGATGTTGCTGGCCATGGTCGCAGCTTTCATCCTGTCCTTACCCACCATGCGCCTCAAGGGCCCTTATTTTGCCCTGGCTACACTCGCGTTTGGCGAGGCCTGCCGAATCCTGGCAACGGCACTTCCGGGCGTCACGGGCGGGCCGCAGGGCATTTCGGTTCCTTTCGTCGGCGATTCCTGGGCAATGATGCAGTTCAAGGGCGCGGGCAACTACGTGTACTTGTTCGTGGGGTTGTTCCTTGTTGTCAGCATCGTATTTGCACTGCTCGCCTACGGCAAAATGGGTTACCTGCTGCGTGCGGTACGAGAGAACGAAGAGGCGGCCGAGGTGTCTGGCGTCAACACGCTCAGGGTCAAGCTTATGGGCAGCTTGATTTCCGCCGCACTTACCGCCGCGACGGGCACTTTGTTTGCCCAGTTCACCTTCTTCTTCGACCCTGAAAGCGTCTTCAGCTTGTCTCATATTTCAATTCGAGCCGCGCTTATCGCTATTGTCGGGGGCGTGGGTACGCTGGCGGGTCCGATCATCGGGGCCCTCCTTATCGTTCCGCTCGAAGAAGTCCTGACCACCTATTTTTCAAATGATGCGGCAGGAATCGCGCCCTTCATCTTTGGCCTGATACTGGTGGCGGTCGTCATATTGCGTCCGCGCGGGCTGGTATCCATATTCAGAAGCCGCCGCGGCAGCGGCGTGGAGCCGGAGGCTGCCGGCGAGGCGACAGGACAAGGTTCGGGCTTCGCATCGAAAGCACGTGCAGGAGCCAAGACATGACCGTATTGCAGACGCAAAACCTTACTGTTCGTTTTGGCGGCCTCGTCGCAGTCAATGATGTTTCCTTTACTGTTGAACCGCAAGAAATCATTGGCTTGATCGGCCCCAATGGCGCGGGCAAGACGACATTGTTCAGCATGTTGGTTGGCTTGCAGAAGCCCACCCAGGGCGCCATCCATTTCGATGGAGAGCGTGTCGATGGCAAGCGGCCACACGTCATCGCCAGGCAAGGCATGACCAAAACGTTCCAGAACACGGCTTTGTTTCCCGAAATGAGCCTGCTCGATAACGTCACCACCGCGGGGTTGCTGCGCCACCCCTTGCGCGAAGCACGCGCGCTGGCCATGGATTGCCTCGATCGGGTGGGGCTTAAGCGCTTCGCGGACGTAGACGTGGACGACCTGACGTTTCCGCAGCGGGCGCTTGGCGAAGTGGCGCGGTCACTGGCCACTCAGCCGCGTGTGCTTCTGCTTGATGAGGTCATGGCTGCGTTGACTCCCATCGAGATGGACACAGTCATTCAGACCTTGCGCGAGCTGCGCGACCGTGACGGTTTGACCCTGATCGTGGTGGAGCATCACATGCGCGCCATCATGCGGCTTTCCGAAAGGCTGCTGGTGCTGAATTTCGGCAAGCTCATCGCCGATGGGTCTCCTTCCGAAGTGTCGCGCAACGAAGACGTCATCAAGGCCTACCTGGGAGGCGATCATGCTCAACATCACTAAGCTTACCGGAGGCTATGGCGCGCGGCCCGTGCTGCACGAGGTCAGCCTCAACGTTGCCGAAGGAGAAACGGTAGCCATACTGGGCGCCAACACGGCGGGCAAATCCAGCATCATCAAGGCCATATGCGGCTTGCTGCCCAAAGTACAGGGCAGCATCCAGTTCAGTGGACGCGATCTCATCCGTCTGCCGGCGCATCGAAGGGTTGGTCTGGGCATGGCATGCGTACCCGAAGGCCGGCACGTCTTTCCCGAAATGAGCGTATACGAAAACCTTTTGATGGGTGCATACCATCGGCGCAGGGCGTCGCTGGAGTCCGGATTGAAGCGCTGCTTCGATTTATTTCCTCGCCTCGCAGAGCGGCGTGACCAAGCCGCGGGCACGTTGTCTGGCGGTGAACAGCAAATGGTGGCGTTGGGCCGGGCATTAATGGCTGATCCCAAGTTGCTGCTGCTTGATGAGCCCAGCCATGGTCTGGCGCCGATGATGGTCGACGAGGTGCACCAGGCCATCCTCAAGGTCAACCAAGAGGGCATAGCCGTGCTGCTAATTGAACAAAACGTGGCCAGCGCGCTGAAGGTTGTTTCGCGCGCCTACGTGCTGGAAAGCGGGCACATTGCCTTGGAAGGCACGGCGCGGCAACTCGAGGAGAACGATGAAATCCGACGGACATATCTGGGCATCTAAGGAGTAGAACAACGTGTCAAAGTTTGTAGCAGCAGTGGTTCAAGCGTCGACAGTGGCGGCTGATACCGCAGCGACGGTTGAAAAGGCGGCAGATCTAATAGCAGAGTGCGGCAGGCGGGGCGCCCAGTTGGCGGTGTTTCCCGAGGCATTTATCGGCGGCTATCCAAAGGGGGCGAATTTCGGCATATCCATAGGCCGGCGCACCTTTGAAGGCCGTGAAGAGTTCCGGGCGTATTTCGAACATGCCATCGCCGTGCCAGGTGCAGAGACCCTTGCCATCGGGCAGGCGGCGCATGATGCCGGCATATTCGTCACCATAGGCGTAATCGAGCGCGATGGCGGCACCCTGTACTGCACGGCGTTATTTTTCGGACCCGAGGGCGAGCTATTGGGTAAGCGTCGCAAGCTCATGCCCACCGCCGCCGAGCGTTTATGCTGGGGGTTCGGCGATGGCTCCACCTTGGCGGCAGTGCCCACACCCTGGGGCAATATGGGTGCAGTAATCTGCTGGGAAAACTACATGCCGCTGCTGCGCACCGCCATGTATAACCAGAATCTCGCGATTTATTGCGCCCCCACCGCGGACGACCGCGATACCTGGGTTCCAACGATGCAGCACGTGGCTCTCGAAGGCCGTTGCTTTGTTTTATCGGCTTGCCAATATCTCACCCGAGATCAGTTTCCCGACGTGTTCCAGAACCATATCACTGACGATGCCGGTGAAGTGCTGATGCGCGGCGGCAGCGTCATCGTCGATCCTTACGGAATGGTTCTTGCCGGACCCGATTTTTCGGGCGAGTGCATATTAACAGCCGAGCTGGATACCAAGGATCTGGTCCGCAGCAAGATTGACTTTGATGTGGTGGGCCATTATGGCCGCCCCGATGTGTTCCAGCTTACCATCCAGGACAGGGCCATGAAGGTAGTACGTTCTGCATCCGAAGGCTAGCAACAGGAGACATGTAAATGCCTTTTCACATTGAATACGATAGAACCGTTCCGGCCCGGCGCCCGGAAGGACACCAGCCGGCCGCGCCTCGGTTCTCGCTGCGCTGGAATCGCCCGGTGCCTGCTCTGGCCAGCGTGTATTTCGGCATTCAGGCCAAGCCGCTGGATTGGTCGGTGGAAAACGCATTCTACGAAATGCTGCGCGGCATGTTCACAGGGGAAGATGCGCCGGAATCCTACGAAATAATGCGCTGCGAAGATGAGGCCGGCTATACCAACGGCATCGTTGCGGCTTACTGGACCGATCCAACCCGCTATGCCCGCTGGGCTGAGCAATCTGGATTCCGCCAGTGGTACAACCAAGAGAGCCATCTGGATGCCGGCGCAGGTTATTGGTGGGAAGCCATTGTGGTCCCATACGACCGCCACGAGACCATCTATTCCGGGCCAGACTATCGTATCGGTTTCGGTCGAACCCCCGATACAGTGGTGGTGCCCATTACCAATAATGGCTTCTTCGGCGCAGCTCGCGACCGCCTGCCGGTTTCCGCGATTGACGTTCTGGATGCACCCCTTGAGCCTGTGCCACACTCCAATCGCTCAACTCTGGGCCGGCACCTGATGGTGCAGGTGCCTCATAACGTCACCATTCTGCGCTCCGGCCAGTATTGGGAAGGCGCCGGCCAAGAGCAGTTGCAAGACTACATGGAGGCTCTTCAGCCCAAGCTTCTTCGAGGCATGCGCTATCTGGCTGAAAACAAGGCTGAAACCGGCTGCATGTCATTGCGCATCATGACCAACTTGAACGAAGACGGCAGCCCCCGGGCCGAAACCTCGGTGCTGGGTGCATTTTCTTCCATGCACAAGCTCGAAAAATGGGCTGCCAGCCATGAAACTCATCTTGATATCTACCGGCACGCCATCGCCATGAATCGCCTGCACAAAGAAAAGCGCGAGGTCATTACCTGGCATGAGCTTTTTGTGTTGTTGATGGGTAATTGTTTTGAGTACGTCAATTGCCATCCCCAAACCGGCATGCTGCAGTATGGCGTGGCCTGGCAGCGCGGTAGTCGCTAAAAAAGCGCCGCGCTTCGGTGTTCCGCATGCTTAAAGCGGCCAGATCAACAACAGCATCGGGACAGAGACTATGCCCAGGGCCACTTCCAGGGGCAGCCCCAGGCGCCAGTAGTCGCCGAACCGGAATCCGCCGGGGCCAAGGATAAGCGTATTGTTTTGGTGTCCGATGGGTGTCAGGAAGGCGGCCGACGCGCCGATGGCCACGGCCATTAAAAAGGCGTCGGGGTTCGCGTTCAACTGATTGGCCGTGCCTATGGCGATGGGACACATGATGGCGGCCGTGGCCGCATTGTTGATCACGTCGGACATCGTCATGGTAACCGCCAGCACCACCACAAGCGCAACAATGGCGTTGCCTTGGGCCACGTTCTCCAGCAAGAACACGGCAATTAATTGAGCCGCACCCGTATTTTCCATGGCCTGGGCCACCGGCAACAGCGCGCCCAGCAACACGATTACCGACCAATCGACAGACTCGTACATCTTGCGCAAAGGCAATACGCGCAACACCATTAATAGCAGCACACCCAGTAGAAAGCTGATCGCCGCCGGCAGCACGCCCACGGAAGTAAGGCCCACTGCCAATGCCATGATGGCGGCGGCGGTAAGCATGTTTTGGCGATTTGGCGTGCGCAAAGGGCGGGCTGCCAGCGGGGCGCAGCCAGTGTCCGAGGCGAAGTCTGAAATCAGGTCGCTTGGTCCTTGCATCAGCAGCACATCACCGTCACGCAGCGTCGTGTGGCGCACGCGGCTATGTATGCGCGATCCCTGCCGGGATATGGCCAGCAAGCTGATGCCGTAGCGCTTGCGCAGGTCAAGATCGGTGGCGCTGCGGCCCAGCAACGCCGACCCCGGCAAGATCACCAGTTCTACAAGTTCGGTGTCGGCCAGCTTGGCGGAACGTTCGATTTTCTTGTTCTGTTTCTCTTCGTCGGTTTGCCCGTCGGCGTCCGTGTCGTTTTTGTCGATCGCCTCTTCGGGGGCAGCCCGGTTTCCGGGTGGGTTGTCGTTCTCCACTTGTTCGCGGTCGTGTTCTACCTGTTCTTCATCTTGGCCATCATCTTGTTCTTGCTCGTCCGCCTCCTCATCGCTTTCTTTCGACTTATCTTCACCAAATACGAGCCCGAGGCTATCCAGGGCCTTGGCCAATGTCTCCGGGTCGGCTTCAATCAACACAACATCGCCTTCCCGCAAAGGACCGGCGGCATATGGCGATACGCGCACCTCGTTGCGCACCAGGCTGATAATTTGCGCGTCAGCTTCTTCGAGGGCGTTTTCGGCTTCGTTCAAGACCATGCCGATAGCTTTGGAGTTGGGCGCCACGCGCGCTTCGGTAAGATAGGCGCCGGTGTCAAAAGAGTCGGCCCCCGCACGTTCACGCGCGGGCACGATGCGCCAGCCGATCAGCCCGATGAAGAGCAGGCCGCCCACGGCCACCGCCACGCCCACCGGCGCGAAATCGAACATTCGAAAGCCGCTCAGGCCGTCATAGGTTCGAAAGCCGGAGACAATAAGGTTGGAAGGCGTGCCGATGAGGGTGGTCATGCCGCCCATCATGGTGGCGAACGACAGAGGCATCAGAACTTTGCCGGGCGCGATGCCCTGGCGCTGCGCCATCTGCATGGCGATGGGCATCAGCAAGGCCAGGGCGCCCACATTGTTCATGAAGCTGGACAGCACCGCCGCCAGGCAGCACAGGGCGGTAATGGCGATGGTCGGCCCGGTATCAGTGGGTAGCAAGCGTTCCGCCAGATGATCCACCACTCCCGTATGCAGCAAGGCGCCGCTAAGAATCAGCACGCAGGCCACTGTAACCACTGCCGGGTGCGAGAACCCCAGGAAAGCATCTTCGGCGGACACCAGGCCCAGAAGGACCGTGGCAAGCAGAGCGGCGGCCGAGACAATGTCGTGGCGCCAGCGGCCATATAGAAACAGGCCCAGAGTTGCAACGAGAACGGCCAATATCATCCACTGGGGCTGTGTCATTGAGTGCTTCCGTGATGGCTTCGAGGCGTGCCGTCACTGTACAGAAAGCGCTTATCACGTGCAAACGCCTTGAAATTCGCCTTGTCGCCCCCATATGGCTAACGGGTGCCCTGAATATTTATTTTCCGGCGCCGCTGGATACTCCGGCAGCGCCTTCTTTAGTGCGCCCGCTGTTACAGGAGGTTACGATGACTGTACCAAATCCCATATCCTGGAGCCACGGAAGTACTGCTCCGCCGCATTGCGCCTAGCGCGCGTTCCAAAGCGGCTTAAGCCGCGATCAAACCCCACTGATCTGGAAAACTCAGTAGTCACGACAGCTCGTGCGATATTTCGCGCGGGCCGATTTCGTTCGTCTTTTGGAGGGAGAATTGAGTACTAACAACAACCGACTCATCAGCATCATCATCGCCACGCACGAGCGTCCACAGCTTTTGCTGCGCACCTTGACCAGCGTGGCTAAGCAAACGTACCGGCCTTTGGAAGTGGTAATCGTGGACGATGGTTCCGGCCCCGCCACCCGCGAAGCCGTGCAACATTGGAAAAAGCAGGCCAGGCCCGAATTCGCCGTTCGTTATCAATGGCAGGAGAACCAGGGGCCGGCCACTGCGCGCAACCGGGGCGTGGAGGCCGGCCAAGGGGAACTGATCCAGTTCCTGGATGACGACGATCTTATGTGTCCGGATACGCTGGCTCATCTTGCCGATGCGCTTAAAGATGCGCGCAAAGGCATCGCGATGGCCTCTTATCAATATTGGGAGAACGGCAACCCATTGGGCGCCTGCATTTATCCGGAGGCAGTGGGCGCCGAGGACGCCCTTCGAACCATGATCCAGGGCACGTGGTTCGTGCCGATTCACGGATATCTCTTTACCCGTTCGGCTCTGGAGCACATTGGGCCGTGGAACCCGGTGCTGACCTCGCAGGAGGATGATGAGTTCCTGTTGCGGGCGGCTATGGCGCAGATTCCCTTATACCCGGCGCCGCGAGCCAAGGTGTATTACTGCCAGCACGCGGGCCCTCGACGCGCCTGCCCAGGTCAACCAGGAGAGGCCGTGCTGCAGGGCTTGAAGAAGCGCATGTATGCCGACCTGGCCATACGCGAGTCTGCTTTTGAAACGTTAAGCCAGTACAGCGACATGGAGCCTTATCGGATACCCTTTGCGCTGTGGCAGATGCGCTTGCGCAAGCGCTATTCGCCCGTACTGCATAAGCTGGAGCCGCAAAGCGAACTGCTCGAATGGCTGACGTCGTCAGTTGAAGAAGAAAACGATGCATCGGAGCCACCCCCGCCGGTTGCATCGGTGTAGCCAGAGGCTCTCGTAGAATAGAGCCATGCCCTTACAGGAAAAATCATCCAGGCCTCGTTGCGAGCATTGCCGACGTCCAGTGTCGCACTGCCTGTGTGCGCACATCAGTGTCATTGATAATCACACGCAAGTCTTGATACTGCAGCACCCGGACGAGGCCAAGCACCCGATGAACACCGCCCGACTGGCGGTGCTGGGGTTGCGGCATGCCAACCTGCTTGTCGGCGAGACTTTTCCTGATCTGGATGACCAACTGGTCTTGGCGGGCGACGCGGTTTTGTTGTTCCCCGCCAAGGATGAAAGCGCGTCGGAAAAAACCAAGAAAACGCTAGTCACTGAAGAAGATGCGGTTCAGCCTGCGATTTGCCCGCCGCAAGAGGCGTCATCGGCCCAGAGCAAGGCCCGGCTTCTGATTGTTCCAGATGGAACATGGCGAAAAGCTCGCCGGATTGTCAATGCGAATACGGCTTTGCAAGCTCTGCCGCGCCTGAGCCTGCACAGCGCCGAAGCATCGGAATATATCGTGCGCAGGGCTCGTGAGCCTCATGCGCTGTCGACTATCGAGGCGATCGTGCATGCGCTTGGCATCCTTGAGCCCGCGCAAGATTTTCGGCCATTGTTGAGACCATTCCACGTAATGGTCGAGCAGCAAATCAAGGCGATGGGGCCGACGGTGTATCAGCGCAATTACGTGGGCAGATAGGCCGACGCTACAGTGCTTTTTCCACGAAGCTCCCATCCACGTACAACCATCGCCCGTCTTCACGAACGAAGCGGCTGATCTCATGCAGCCGGCTCGCTCGCCCTTGAAGACGAGAGCGCGCAATAAATTCGACCGTAGCGTGGTCGGCGTCGTGTTGTTTGTGGCTGCGCACTTGTAAGCCCAACCATTTCATGTCTGCCGCGTTGCCTTCAAATAGGGCGCTTCCGCACGGGCACGGCCGGAGCGCGGCCTTCGCGATTTTCTTCATCTTCAGGACTTGAAACGGGTGATGGTGCGCCAGAGAAGTGGCGCTATATTATTAAATGTTCAGCATCATTATGATGCCACGAGCACGACCCGAAAAACGGCATCAAGGGGAAGCGGCATGAGCAAGCTATCTACTGAAGTGTTGATCGTCGGCGCCGGGCCGGCCGGCCTGGCCACCGCCGTCAGTTTGGCCCAGGCGGGTGTCAAGTTCGTAATCGTCGATGCCTTGCCGGAAGCGCAAAATACTTCCCGGGCGGCCGTTATTCATGCGGCCACGCTGCAAAGCCTGGGCAAGCTGGGCGTGGCGGACCAACTGATCTGCCAGGGTATCAAAGTACCGCACTTCCGGGTTCGCGAGCGAGACGCGGTGCTGTTTCATGGGGATTTCTCATCTTTACCCGGCCCTTGGCCGTATGCCCTGATGATCCCGCAGGACGAGACCGAGGCGATTCTAATCAACCGCCTTGCGAAGCTTGGCCAGAGAATAATCAGGCCGGCCCGCCTGAGCGGGTTCGAGTCCACGAACGAAGGCGTGCGCGCGACGGTGGATGGCCCCGACGGCAGCGTCGTGGTCGAGGCACGGTACATTGTGGGCTCCGATGGAGAGAAAAGCACTGTACGATGTTGCGCGGGCATTCCGTTTCCAGGCCACACCTATGGTTCCTTTCTGCTTGCCGATGTTCGCATGGATTGGCCCTTGCCCAAAAGCGAGGTGACCCTGTTCTTCGCGGAAGGCGGTGTTCTGGTTGTGGTGCCGATGTCGAACGAACGTTATCGGGTGGTGGCACAACTTGAGAACGCTCCGTCAGAGCCCGCCATTGGTGATGTACAGCGCATTATCAACGAACGTGGTCTTAGCTCGGGCGCCATGGTTCATGACTTGTTGTGGGGGTCGCGGTTTCAGGTTCATCACAAGCTGGCGGATCAATTCCGCGCCGGCCCTGTTTTGCTGGTTGGCGATGCTGCCCATGTGCATAGCCCGGCGGGCGGCCAGGGAATGAATCTTGGCCTGCGCGACGCCGTTGCGTTGGGCGACTGCCTGGCAAACGTGCTTGGGTCGGCGCACGATGCAGATCTGGATCGCTACGCTGCCGAGCGCAGAACCGCCGCGCGTAAAGTGCTGGCCATGACCGCACGACTGACGCGCATCGCCACGCTGCAAGCACCGGCCCTTCGCTGGACGCGCAACCTCGTTCTTGCCTGTGCAGGCAGCCTGCCGATGGCAAGGCGCGCCGTGGCAGCCAGGATAGCGGGTTTGGCGTAAAAAAAAGCAGGCGTAGGCGACGCAGTAGGCTGCATTTTTTCGCCGGGTAGTTTGCCGGCGCCTTCGCCCTTGCGAAAGTGGCGACGTAAAAATCAGCAAAAATCAGACCGCGTGTTGAGGTGGCCAAATTGGGGTCGCATTACAATAAGCTCCCTTTTTTTCAGAAAGCCCATGCATGCCTCATCCCACCCAAGACCATGTCGCCGTCATCGGTGGAGGGCCTGCGGGGCTTATGGCCGCCGAAGCGCTTGCCAATGATGGCTTTGCTGTGTCCGTCTATGAGGCCAAGCCTTCAGTTGCGCGCAAGTTTCTTCGCGCCGGTATCGGCGGCCTGAACATCACCCACAACGAAAGTTATCCGCTGTTTCTTGCCCGTTACGGTGATCGTCAAGAAAAGTTGCAGCCCATGTTGGATCGCTTTCCGCCGGCGGCGGTAAGAGACTGGATGGAGTCGCTTGGCGTGCGCTGGTTCGAGGGGTCGTCGGGCAAAGTGTTTCCCGAAGGGATGAAGGCGGCGCCTTTGCTGCGAGCCTGGGTGCAGCGTCTGCGGGGCCTGGACGTGCAATTCCGTTTACGTCATCGTTGGCTTGGATGGAGAGCGGACGGAAGCCTTCTGTTTGACACCCCCGAAGGCGAGCTTGGTGTGCGGCCCCGCGCGGCCGTGCTCGCGCTTGGGGGCGGAAGTTGGCCGCAACTTGGTTCCGATGGGTCATGGTTGCCCTGGTTGCAAGAAAAAGGCATTGCCGTGACGCCTTTGCAAAGCGCAAATTGCGGGTTCAACGTGGCCTGGAGCGACCATTTGCGCCAACAACACGCAGGTGCACAATTGAAATCGGTGGCGTTGCGCTTCACAGACGCGCTTGGGCGGGTCAGCGAGCGCCAGGGCGAACTCATTATCAGCCACTACGGCGTCGAGGGCAGTTTGATCTACCACTGCTCGCAAGCTCTGCGCGAAGCCATCGCAGCCAAGGGTAACGCCACCTTCATGATCGACTTGGCTCCCGGCCGAAGCATAGAGCAGGTTCTGGCAGGTGTGCAGCATCCGCGTGGTGCGCGTTCATTATCCAGCCATCTGAAGGGCAGGCTGGGTATTTCGGGTGTAAAAATGGCGTTGCTGTGGGAGGCTCTTGGCAAGAATGCCGCGACCGACCCAGTGCGGCTGGCGCATACAATCAAATCGCTTCCTGTTACTGCGACGTCCGCCCGTCCGGTGGCCGAAGCCATCAGCTCGGCGGGCGGCCTGCGTTTCGATGAGGTCGATGAGCATCTGATGCTCAAAGCCTTGCCGGGCGTTTTTGTGGCTGGCGAGATGCTGGATTGGGAGGCGCCCACCGGCGGCTATTTGCTGACCGCCTGCCTGGCTCAAGGCTTGTGGGCGGGCGAAGGGGTGCGGAATTGGCTAGGATTACAGCCGGATGGACTACATTACTCATATTCGCACGTATGACCCAGCGTTCTTTGGTCAAAGGCCAAGTGCTCCCGCCACTGTTTTTATTCGAGGTATATCTTGCCAGACGTAGCAGTTTCTTCCGCGCAATCGGAGCCTCAAACGCTTTCCAGGCGTGACCAACGCGGCAACATTGCGCGTCTTACCGCTGCGCAGGCGCTGGCCGGCGCGAACGCCGTCATTGTCTTTGCCACCGGGGCCATTGTGGGTCACATGTACGCGCCCAACGAAGCGCTGGCGACCCTGCCCATTTCCATCTTTGTGGTGGGCATGGCTGTGTGTACTTTGCCCGCCGGCGTGATAGCCCAACGTTACGGGCGGCGCGCGGCGTTCCTGGCCGGAACCGGCAGCGGTGTTTTGGCGGGGTTGGTAGGGGCGCTGGCCGTATTATGGGGTTCCTTCTGGCTGTTTTGCCTGGCTACGTTCTTCGGCGGGGCATATGCCGCCGTCGTGCTGTCGTTCCGCTTTGCCGCCGCCGACGGCGTCAGCCCCGCCATGCGGCCGCGGGCGCTGTCGTTCGTAATGGGCGGCGGCGTGGCGGCCGGCATCGTGGGCCCGCAGTTGGTTACCCACACCATGTATATATGGCCGGCCTATATGTTTGCCGCCACCTTCCTTGCGCAGGCTGCGGTCGCCGCGGTTTCAGCGCTCGTGCTGCTTGGCGTCAAGCTGCCCATGCCTACCGCAGCCGAAATAGCGGGCGGAAGACCGCTTCGCATCATCGCGCGCCAGCCGTTGTTCATCACGGCGGTCATTTGCGGCGCGGTTTCGTACATGCTCATGAACTTCCTCATGACAGCCGCTCCACTGGCTATGCGGCTGTGCGGCCACTCACAGGAAAGCTCCAATCTTGGGCTTCAGTGGCACGTCATCGCCATGTATGCGCCCAGCTTCTTCACCGGCCGACTCATTTCCCGCTTTGGAGCCGGGCGCATTGTCGCGCTCGGGCTGGCTCTTATCGGTATATCGGTGGCTGTGGGCCTGACCGGCCTGGAAATAGCCCATTTCTGGATCACACTGGTACTGCTGGGCGTAGGCTGGAACTTCGGCTTCATCGGTGCTTCGGCCTTGGTCCTTGAATGCCACCGACCCGAAGAAAAAGCCCGGGTCCAGTCGCTGAACGACTTCGTCGTATTCGGCACGATGGCTGTGGGCTCGTTCGCTTCGGGCGGAATATTGGCGGCTTATGATTGGGACATGGTGCTTTGGGTCTCTTTTGTGCCCCTTGTTCTGGCGGTGGCGGTAATAGCGGTTAATGGGGCCGGCCGGGCTTTCGCGCAACGGTAGGAGGGATATGTCTGGGTTCAACGCCGCATACCAAAAGGTTTTCCAGCCTGGCCGGTTAACGGTTGGCTTGATGACTCCGCTCGCTCACGAAGGCAAGCCGGCTCGTCTTGACGAAGCTTTCAAACAAGCCGAACTGGCTGACCAGCATGGCTTTGCAGCCCTTTGGGCCCGCGACGTGCCGTTGATGATTCCGCAGGGCAGCGATAGCTCCATCAGTGCGCTCGATGACCCTTTCTTATGGCTGGCCGGCCTTGCCAATGCAACGCGAACCATCGCATTGGGCGCTGCTGCCATCGTGTTGCCCTTGCGCCATCCTTTGCATGTGTCCAAAGCAGCGTTGAGCTTGGATCGCCTTAGCGGCGGGCGCTTCATCCTTGGCCTGGGGTCGGGCGACAGGCCGGCCGAGTTCGAGTCGTTCGGAGAAGATCTTGAAGCGCGCCGCGAGGTGTTTCGTGAGCGGTGGCATATCGTGCGCTCGGCCTTGTCGCCCGATGCAAATGACCGCCGACCCTTGCTCGAGCTTACCGATGGCTACGACCTGATGGACGCTCCGCAAGCCCGAATTCCCATGATTGTCGTCGGGTCTGCACGCCAGTCGGTGCAGTGGATCGCTGCACATAGCGAAGCGTGGGCCACCTATCATCGTCCCGAGACGCGGCAACAAAGCCGCATCAGCTTATGGCGCGGTGCTTTGGACCAAAGCGCAAGCGGCGCCGACAAGCCTTTTATCCAGTCGATGCAGCTAGATCTGCTCAAGTCGCCTTCAGCCCAGCCAGAGCCGCTCGATTTAGGCATGCGTACTGGCCGGCATGCCCTGGTCGATTATCTGAGCCGCTTAAAAGAGCTTGGGGTGGGGCATGTGATATTCAATTTGCCCAAGAGCGACCGGCCCATGACGGACATAATCGCGGAAATGGGCGACGAGGTTATTCCCAAGGTCTGAGCCCGCGCCGATCACAACACGAATGAGGCGTTCGTAGCATTAATAGCCTTGCGCCGGCCCGCTATCGAGAGTGTGTCGCCGCGCGCACGAGGGCTGGAATGAAGTTTCGCCAGGTGTGTGCCGTAGCGCTTAAAGCTGCTCTTCGTCGTGGGCCATCCATTTGTACAGGCCGTCTACCCAAGTACGGGCAGGAAGCCCGCTTATTGCGTGTATTTCTTGGGCGCGCTCGTAAAGCTCATCAAAATCTACTGACGGCGCTTGCTTGAAGGCAATGGCCACCATGTTGCCATCATGAACCTCGGGCAGCCACGCCACCGCTGCGAAAGATTTTTCCATCATCTGGATATGCTGCAGGTGTTCCGGCCAATCGCAGTACAAGTTGATGGTCATCATGCCGTTTGACGTCAAGCAGCTGGCGCACATGGCATAGAAGGCGTCACTACTTAACAGCGGGCCTTTGGCCTGGGCATCGTATAAATCGACTTGAAGAATATCGATCGAGCGACGGCGGGAAAAATCAGCCACATAGTCTGATGCGTTCATATTGAGCACGCTTAGGCGCTGATCGTCGGGCGGCAACGCAAAGTGGCTGCGGCAGATATTGATTACACCTGCATCCAGTTCCACAGCGGTAACCCGAGCCGCAGGCAGGTGATGGTGGCAGAATTTGGTAAGCGCCCCGGCGCCCAGGCCAAGCTGCACAATATGGGCAGCGTCTTCGCGAAACAGCTGCCACATCATCATTTGCTGAACATATTCCAGTTCCATGCTGTTGGGCTGGTCGATGCGCATGGCGCCCTGTACGACAGGCGAGCCGAAATGCAGCGTTCGCACTCCGTCGCTTTCCTGAATATTCAGCCTTGTTTTATTGACATGTTGGTTATAGGGCATTTAAGGTCTTTGTATTGTATTTGCCATGTAAGCGGCCTGTGATGTTTGATGTTTGATGTTTGATGTTTGATGGGCGATGGGCGATGGGCGATGGGCGATGTGTCGCATGTGTCACATCTGACAAGGGGCAAGGGGCAAACGGTCTCTGCGCTTGGTGCCGGCCCGGCTTTTCAAGACGACACGATCTCGTTCGTGGGCCAGTTTGACAGCGCCTGTTCAGCCACCGCTTCCAGTGTCTTGCGGCTGAACCCGGCTTTGGCTTGCACCGCCATGCCGTGAAGTACAGCCAGTAAAAATGCGGCCAGTACATCAGGCTTGGCGTCGGCAGGCAGATCTCCCTCGGCCCTTGCTTGCTCGAAGCGTTGACGAAGCTGCGCTTCGCCCTCGGCGCGAGTTTCTATCAGGGCTTGGCGAACAGGTTCGGCGTCGTCTGTGCCGGCCATGACCCCATTGATGATGAAGCAGCCCGTGTGCTGGGGATGGCGCGTGGTGAGATCGACCGAGCTGTAAAGAAGGTGCGCAGCCACCTCTCGTGCTGTTGGCAATTCAAGCGCCTCTGGTATGAAGCTTTGATGGTGCTTGTAGTAGCGATCGAGCGCTTGACGAAAAAGTGCCTCTTTGTTGCCGAAGGCCGAATAGAGCGCTGGTCGCTCCACGCCGGTGGCTTCGGTGAGGTCTGTGTAAGAGGCGCCCTCGTAGCCTTTGCGCCAAAAAACACGCAGCGCTGCGTCGAGCGCTTCATCCACATCGAATTGGCGACGGCGTCCCATTGGATTGGCCTTTTAAAAATATGCGTTACCGCTTAAATGAAGCAGGAAAGCGGCCCTTGAAAAATATGAGTTCCTGCCTGAATAAAGCGGGAAAGACTAAAAGTCGAGCATAATGGTCGTTATTATAACGGGCGTTATATGCGGAGCCGGCAACTGCCGGCCGCGCCCTTTTGCGGCTTTATCGACGTGTCCCGCCTTTTGCCTGAGTCTTCATTTTGTTAGACCACTCCCAAGCTGGATCGTGCTCCAGCCTCCGGTTGATGAAGGCAATGATCAATACTGCGATCAGCGCTCCCAGCGCCGCAAGGGCCATGTCTTTGTGGGCGTCCCAAATATCGCCTTGCGTGCCCAAATAATGCATGCCCAAGTCTCCGCCGAACAGTTCGGCGGCGCCCCATTCGATCAGTTCGTACAAGGCCGACGTGCTTAGCGTGACGTCGAGAGGTAGAAAGTAGCCCCAAAAACCGCGCACCTCGACCACGCGCAGGAAGAATTCCCGAATCGGATAGACCAGCAGCAGCCCATAGCAAAAATGAACCAGACGATCAAAATGATTGCGCTGCCAGCCCAGGGCTTCGTTCAGGCTGTTCCCGGTAAGGGTTTGCCACCATCTATCGTAAGGAACTTCAGAATAAGTGTAGTGCGAGCCTAGCGAGTGAAGCGCGAGAAAAGCCAGAATCAAGTAAAGCGATATGTCGGAAAACCTGAATGTGCGCCGAGCCAGCCATAGCAATAACACCAAGCCCAAGACCAGGGCGTTCTCAATTAGCCAGGTAGAGCGATCGGCGGGTGAAATACCCAGCGCAGCCCACAACACAAAGTACAAGGCCGCTGCAACACGTACGCCCCGGCCGGGAAGTTTTTGAATGGCTGATTGTGTATCCATGACGTGAAGCATACTCGCGCAAGCCTACGGCCGGAGGGATTTCAGGCTGCTTGAGTTGCCTCATCCAGAGGGTGCTGAGCGCGGAAGGCCACGCAAAGGCGGTTCCAGACATTGATCGTGCCGATAGCCACCGTCAGTTTCGTTATCTCAGCTTCCGAGAAGAAGTCGCGCAGCGGCTCAAAATCAGCATCCGGGGCCCGGGTTTGAGCGACATTGGTTATCGCCTCGGTCCACGCAAGAACTGCCCGCTCTCGTGCGGAGAAAACTGGCGACTCTTGCCAAACACTGACCAGATTGATCCACTGCTCGCTAAGCCCGTCGCGGCGTGATTCCTTGACGTGCATGTCCACGCAGTAGGCGCAGCCATTGATCTGAGACGACCTTAGCTTGATTAGATGAAGCAGCCGAGCATCGAGACCCGATTCTTCCTTCACGTACTTTTCGAGAGCGGCGACGGCCTGATAGGCATCCGGCGAGGCTTTCCGGAAATCGAAACGTGCTTGCATGGTTCTACTCCTTTTGAGGGTGTTGAGAAGGCCCGGGGCGGGTTCACCATTTCTTCATGGCCTACGCTCGTGGACTTCCAGGAATGAGCAACTTCTTTGCGCGATCGACCCGTCGTCCATCGCACTTACATCGGACAGAATGTCGGCTATGCTGACTTTTCCAAGTTCGGCCCGATACGCTTCTTCGGCGCGCAACATGGCCGAATTGATGCTGCAAGGCCTGGTCAGCACCCCACAGGGAAGCGGATTAGGCCCGCGGCGCCTGATTTCGTTGCAGCGAAAAGCGGGTGCCGGCCCTTCGACGGCGAGCACGATATCCAGCAGCGAGATCCTTGAGGGGTGGCGCGCCAAACGGTACCCACCTCTTGGGCCTGGCAGGGTTTGCACCAGCCCCGCCCGGGAAAGCGCCTGCAGATGCTTAAGAAGATAGCTGGCTGACACTCCGTGAAACTCTGCCAACGCTGCAGCCGACAATACACCTTCGGAAGAAAGCCCGGCCAGCATGGTCACACTGTGAATCGCTTGTTCTATGCCATCACTGAGCTTCACGCGGTTTCCTATCGTAGATAAATTTTATCTACGAATTTTATATGCCTGAAACCAGGCGGTCAACGGCTTTTTAACCTTGGAAACAGATTTACTTCATCAACAATCGATACTTGGATGCGGATGCGGATGCGGATGCGGATGCGGCGCTACCGAGAGCGCCGCATAGCCAAGATTGCCAGATAAAGCCGCAATGACGGTACTCAATGACGGTACTTACAGAACCGTTACCGCCTGCATAATGCTTACGCCCTTATCCGAGAGACGGAATTGCATAAGATCTTCGCCGACAACCAGCGGCCCGGAATAGGTTTCTCGGGTGCGCTCTACAACTTCCGCCATGCTTACCTGGCCGTTTGGACCAAATAGCCTGACCACATGGGAATAGGCTGCAACTTTCGGCGCAGCTTCCGAAAAGGCCCGGCCCGCATCTTCGGGGCTTGCGTGATGATTCAGAATCGTCTGGACGACGGGGTTCTTCATTGTCTCCACAGGAGCGGCTCCGGTTTCATGAACCAGAAGGTCTACGCCTTTTCCATACTTGACCACGTTCTCATGGTATTTGGTGTCGCTGCTGAAAGTAACAGAGCGTTCGCCGTAATCCACCCGATAGCCGACCGAAGGCTCAATGTTTTCTCCATGAAACACCTTGAACATGGTGACGCGCACGCCTTCTCGCTCGAACACGACTCCTTCGTCGAACTCGTGGCCTAACATTTGCGTGGCGCTTTCCTTTACTTCGCCGTCGGCCATACGGGTTTCGACATCAAGCGAAAAAGCTGCACGCATGCCTTCGACCAAACGTTTAGTGCCGGCGGGCCCGTAGACATTCAACGCCTCTTTGCGCCCGCCCAGGGTCGGTACAGGAATATATCCGGTTGCATAAATGTCGCCCAGGCCGTTGATATGGTCCGAATGAAAATGACTGATGAACACCGCGTCAATTTTTCCAAGTGGAACCCCAGTTGCCCGAGGCGAATACTGGCGCCCCTGCCTGCGTCTATCAGCAGATTCAACCCGCCCGCTTGCACCAAGTTCGAAAAGCCGAAACGCTTGGGGTCGTTCAGCGGAGTGCCCGTGCCAAGCAGGGTAACGACCATCTCTTTGGATGGCGCTTCAGCTTGAGCTTGGGTCAACCCGGGAGAAAGCGCCAGGACCAGGGCGGCCGTGAACGACGCCAATACCGTTTTCAACGGAATTCGTCGAGCAGCAGCTAGCAAAGAGCCAATGCTTGGTGAGTTGGGCGGCGGCATTTTTTTTTGCATAGAGGTCTCCATTCCACGCTAATTAAGACTATGTGTAAATTACATTATTGGGCATAAAATTTAATTTATGCACAAAATATTCTAGCCGGAAGATGGGGAAGGGAAACCGGGTGTTTACCCTATTGAGCGTGGTTTGTGTGGTTCCAACCTGGCAGGCCCCACGGTGCTCAGGTGGCGTCACCACTAGAGGGCAGCAGCCCTTCTGGTAAAAGAGGAAGGGCTGCGTTTGTCTGACTATGCGTTGCCGTCGCGCTAGGGCTTGGCCAGGTGCCATACTCCTCCGACACCGTCGCCGGTGGTATCGCCGGGCTTGGTGTCTTTGGCGAATAGGTATAAAGGCTGGCCCTTGTATGCCCATTGCGGTTTTCCGTCGTGGCTTTCCACCAGTGTCCAGTCGCCGCTGGCTACGTCGTCCCGACCGGCCAAAGCAGGCGGCCAATTCTGGGCACACTGGTCGGCGCAGTTGCTTTTGCCGGGGGTGTCTTTATCGAAGGTATAAAGCGTGGCGCCGCTCGAGTCGACGAAATGGCCGTTTTGAGTCTTGGGTGGTTCGGCCAAAGCTGGAGCGGACAGCAAGCCGCCCAGCAGCAGCGCAAAAATGGCTTTGCGAGTACTCATGGTTGCTCCTTTCCGGGGGATACCCGGCCTGGTTCCGGAGCAGATGCACCCCGGAAAACGGGCACACTACTTAAACGCCTGAGATGGGCGTCTGCACATGCCATGCTATACGATTTTTTCTCGGCCAAGTGTTATCAGTTTGAAACATGAATACTGATTCAGCCGGGTCGCAAGGGTGTGCCTAGATATTGCGTAAAGAGGCGGGAAGCGCGGCAGGGGGTTCCTCTGTGTACGTGTCATATACGCCGGTTTGCGCCACCAGCTTATACACCCTTTCACAGCATCGCCCATCGCGAAAAGCAAAAAAATCCTTCATGCGCCGGGCATAGGGTTCGGCCGGTTTGCCGTCGGCCTCAAGCAAGGATTCCAATTCATCCAGCAGCGCGCTCTTGGTGGCACACACTGGGCCGAATCCGTGCTCGTGATAATCAAAATAGCCTTTGCGGATAAAGTGGCCGCCTCGATATATCGTGTTTATATCGAACTGGTAATAAAGAAGCGGGCGTTCTAGATATGCCAGCTCAAACGCGACAGATGAATAATCGGTTATCAGCGCCGCCGTGTCCAGGAACAGGTCCTGGATGCTGGCTACGTCGCCATGAGCCAGAACCTTTATTTGCGAGCCGGCAAAGTCATCAAGGTAGGGTTGCAGGTTGGCATGGGGAAAGAGCACAATTTCGTGCCCATGCCGCTGCGCCATCTGTAGAAAGCGCGGCTCCGTCAACAAACCGTGCCACGCCTTGAAAAAAGCGGTTTGCCGAAATTGCGGATTGCGCCTGCGCGCGTTGGTCATATCAAGCGCCTCACCCACCACGCTTTCGCGCCAGGTAGGCATGATAACAATGCGTCGAGGCCGGCGGTGGATGGCGCGTTTGCGGATGAGCTTGTCGTGCCGCGGCATGCCCGTCAATGCTGCCTCGCGCGTCGTGTATCGGTAACCTGTATCGTCAGACACAATGGATTGCCGTTCGGTCGAGGCCGACGTGATCAGATGGCGTATCGGACGATAATTAAGCCATTCGGACAAGTCCCCTTGCGTGACGCCGTGCTGCAAAAAGGTGAATTGAAACTTCAACAGGTCGCTGAAATAGTCGATAGGCAGATACTGCGCTACATAAGGGTCGGCGTGCGACGACAGCAGGTGGTCGGCGTTAAGCAGCGCCAATTTATGATCCAGGCTGCCAAAGCGCAGCAGACGAAACCCTTCTTCTTCGAGCCGCTGCCAGTCGTGCGACGTATCGCGCAGAATAAACCACGCGTTCACCTGCGGTTGGCGTCGCCTGACGTAGCGATACAGATGTTCCGCATTGTCGTCGGCCTGCGTGTCGCGGTCCATAAACAGCCACGCCTGCTTGAACTGCCGCACATAAGCGGGCATGCGCGCCAGCATGCGTAGTAGCTGAGCCTCTTGAGGATGATGGCGGGTTTGCAGCGAGTCGGCCGTGCCGGCGGCATCCGACAACGAGGACTGACCGGCGTGGGGCAGCGCGGCGGCCACGGGCTTTCCGTTGACTTCGATGCGTAACGCACCTGATCTAGCCCAACTGAACCAGGCAATTTGCTCTTTGAACAGCGTAGTGTCGAAGAAGCGATGCGCGCGAATCTTGGCCGCGAACGGCGCCAGTGCATGGCTGTCTACTTGTACCCGGAATTCGGGCTGGGCGCCCATGTAGTAATACCGCAAGCAAAATTCGTTTGACGCATGGTCAAATTCCATGGGCAGGGGTTGCGACACATGGGCCAGCTCGGGATGGCCCAATGCCAGCATGGCGATCTTGTGCTTGAGCTGCACGTTGTCCAGCTTTAACGAAAGCAGAAGCTCAGGGCTGATGGCGTTCAACAATCGGCCGAGCTGCTCGTGGTGGGAACTTGCCGAATCATGCTGTACCTGGGCGGCATGAAGGTGTCGATTCAGCAGACGTTGGACGTGTTTTGCCAGATCTTGGGCGATTTTGTGTGCAAGCCCTGCGGGTAGGGCGCCGTGTGTGCGATACGCCTTGGCAATAAGGTCTTCGAGGATGTGGAGTTCGGTCGTAAAGCGTTGGGCAATGTGAAAATCTTTGGTCATTCGTGTGTGCGCTGAGTCCTTTTTTCTTTAAATTCATAAGCATATGGCTACGAGAGGTGCGTCTCCCTATCCTATACGATTTCTTCGTGCCCAGTGTTTCCAGCCTGAAACCTGTCAGTGGCGGCGGTACCTTCGGCCGGGTTTTCGGAGAGACGTGCTGCTTTTAATTAAGGAGCGTCTGCAGGTTTTGACGAAAAGGCCGGTGGAGCAGGCGCGTCGGGTAATGGAATGAATTCGGCATTATCGGCATCGGGAAGCTTCATCTTCCCATCCTTCCAGTCTAATGCCGCCTGTGCAAGCCGGTCTTTCGACGACGAGACGAAATTCCAATAAATGAAGCGTTCGCCCACAGGCTCGCCGCCTAGAGCCATCACGGTTGCGTGTTGTGTAGCTCGAACGTGCGAAGCGCTTGCACCGAGCACCAGCATCTTGCCCGCGTCGTAGCGGGTGCCGCCAAGCTCTACCTCGCCTGCCGCAATGTAGAGTGCGCGCTCTGCGTGTCCGCTTGGTAATTCAGCGGTCGCGCCCGGCGCCATGTCCAGATGCGCGTAGAACAGCGGAGAATGCGTTTCGGCCGCAGCAGTCATTCCGTAGGCGCTGCCTGCAATCAAGTGGCCGGTTACGCCCGCTTCGTTCCACTGGGGCAGATCATTTCCCGCATGATGGGAAAAGGATGGATCCGTTTCTTCGTACTCGGCCGGCAGCGCCACCCATGCTTGTATGCCATGCAAATGATCGCCGTGCGCTCTTGCGTGCTCGAATCGTTCGCTGTGCGTGATTCCGTGCCCGGCGGTCATCCAGTTCACTTCGCGAGGACGAATCGCTTGCTCGACCCCGAGGCTGTCCCGGTGCATGATTTCGCCGGAGAACAAGTAAGTGACAGTCGATAGCCCAATGTGCGGATGCGCGCGAACATCGGTGCTGCGATCGATGCCCGGTGCGAGGTCGAGCGGACCCATGTGGTCGAAAAATATGAAGGGCCCGACCATGCGTCGTTTTGCAAAGGGCAACACCCGACCCACTTCAAAGCTTCCGGCTAAGCGACGTCGGCGCTGCTCAATGACCATCTCTATCATGTCGTGCCTCCTGATCGAAAATGCTTGGAATGGTTATGGGCGACGACGGGGGATAGTCATCGCCGCTGGATTTGGCTTTATTCAAGGATACGCTCAGCAGCGTTGCGGAACAATTGTTCCGCATTGCCGGAAAGCCGGAACGCAGCAATGAAATCGTTGGCCCCATCTGGCAGCGTTGTGTGGTTACGCAGCGATACCGCGCGCTTTGTCAAGTTTGTCCGCCATTGCAAGACAGTGAGCTGCGATGGCTTGGATGTGTACATGGGCGTTTGGAGGCGCCGTTGCTTTCATGGCCCGTTCAGCGGCCTCATCAAAGCGACCGAGGGGAACCAGCGCGAGCTCGCGGACGGCCAGCATGCCGAACAGAAGGGGATCGTCTGGGCTTTGGTTGCGCGAATGGTCGATGGAAATAATTTCGGCTTCCGCCTCGCCTTCTCTGTTCCTGCTTTTATTTGATGCTAAGGGGTTCAATAAATTCGACCAAGTCTTCAGCTTCGCGTCCGCTGATACTCAGAGGTCGCTTTGTGGCGTCATTACGTATGTTTGCGACGAAGAACTCGTCGCGATGGCTTGGTGGGGCGAGTTTCATTTCCCGTCCCCATTTAGTCGTTGATGGGGCCTGGGTCCTGTGTCAAACGTGGGCAAGCGTGACAACAGGCGATCACGGGTGTGCTCTGTGTTGACGAGTAAGTTCGACGAACTGACACTTCGACTTGTCTAAGCATTTGCCCAGGGCTGAATACACCATTCGGGATGGCTTAGTTATAGTAGACCGACTTGTCAAAGGAGTTTGCCTGCTCGAGGACGAAGCCGCCGCGAACATCGGATAAACAGTTTTCGATATCAAGATATAAGTCTATCCATAGATCAACGGCGCCAGCTGTTGTTTCATACAGCCGGCGCAGCGTTCGAGGCGCTTGATTCTATTTCGATCCGGGCAAGTTAGAGCGCGCGTTTATACTTTTCCAACAGCCACCGGTTGAACTCGGGCAGGATTGCCTCCAGATGCGAATACCGTCCACGTGGAGCGAAACGCGACTTGAAGGCTTTTTGCATGGTTTTATTCGTGAGCTCATCTTGCTCACCGAACGTGCCGGTGGACGACACTTGCACTGATCGCATCCAGTCGAACTTGGGTAGTTGGGTTGTTTCCTTTGGATAGTAGAAGTTTACGAACAGATCGAGGCGGTCGGCCGATCGCGGGAAGACTCGGAAGGTAAAGGCCTGATCTGGCAGTAGGCAGAAGAAGAGCGTGGGGGGCACAGCCGAGAACACAGTGCGTTTTCGCTCTTCTTCGGTCAGTTTTTCTAATATAGGAAATTGTGCAAAACCAGTGGGATTGAATGCCGCGTCTGCACGCATGTTTTCGAAATAAGTGATATGAGTCAGGTAGTTCTCGCCCGGCGTGTAGTCGTCGTAGTCTGTGAAGCGTGCGTTCTCAGCTGGAGCAACTTCGTGAAAGCCTCGATGCACATATGACGTGTGATATGGTTCTAAGCCGTTCTCAAGCGAGATCTTCCAGTTCCACGGATAATCGGCGTGAATCTGCGTAGGCATAACTTCCATATTTTCGAAGTCATAATTTTTGAGCTCGGCGTCGGCACGTGCAAGGGTAGGGGCCAGCGGTGCAGCATCAAGGTCAAAGTTGGCGAAGATAAAGCCGTGAAATAGCTCTACCTTCAGTTCGGGGAGACGAGTGTCGCTACGCTGCTCAGTAAGGGGAACGGTCTTCGACATCGAGGGGGCGCCACGCAACTGGCCGTCTATCTGGTAACTCCAAGCATGATAGGGGCACGTAAGTGTGTTGATATTGCCCGTTTTCTCATCGGCACAGTCAAATACCAATGGGTGGCCGCGGTGTTGGCAGATGGCAGACAATACCTTGATGCTCATGTCCTTCTGTCGGATGATGATCAGGGGTTCGTCGACGACTTCCACCGTGAAATAGTCGCCCGGATTGGGAATTTGGTTTTTGTGGCCTAACGCCAGCCAGTTCTTGAAAAAAATGGCCTCTTTTTCAAACTCGAAGAAGGTTGGCGAGGTATATAGTTCGCTCGGTAGCGAGCGCGCGCGAGTATAGTCGCCGGCCGAGCTCTCCATCTTGCTTAGCAAGTCGGCGATATAATCACGCTGCTGTATATCATTGGCTTTCATGCTCCTGCTCCTGAATCTAATGCCGCGATCGCGGCGAGGGTTCATGCAGCGTTGGATACGCTGCTTTCTTTTTTGTCCTGACGCGGCTGATGCGCGTCAGGCGGGTCGTTTCAAATACGCATTACGTTCGGCTGCAAACTCCGGCATTGGGTACATTGCGCTGCGGCGTAACATCTCTTCAAGGTATGGAAGTATGCTTTCCGCGCCTTGCTGCATAGCGGGCCAGTATTCGGTTCGGTAACGTTCGGCCAACGCGCTGACCTGGATTCTGAGCGCATTCTCGTCGATGTGGCAGAGCTCGCGATCCCGCATCACGACTTGCCCGTCGACGATAGTGGTCCGCACGGCACCAGAGTTGACGCTAAACGCCAGTTGGCGCACAGGGTCGGCTAACGGTATGAAGCCCCAGTCGTTTCGATCCAGAAGAATGATGTCGGCCTTCTTGCCTGCCTCTATGCTGCCGATTTCGGTCTGCATCAAAGTGCTGCGGGCTCCACCTTGCAATACCATGTTGAATACATCGAGCGCGGTTATCCATTCATCATGGTGTTTGCCCTCTAGGCGATGCAGAAGGCTGGCGGCGCGAATGGCTTCTATCATGTCACCTGTATCGCTGGTGGAGGTGCCGTCGGTACCGATTGCGACGTTTACACCTGCGCGAAGCATTTTTCGCACGGGGCAGACGCCACTACCCAGCTTCATATTGGACAGAGGATTGTGTGTCACGGAGCATCCATGCTCGGCTAGCAACTCGATGTCGCGATCCGTCACCCATATGCCATGGTTGATGGTTAGGCGGGGCGACAGGGCGCCTATGGTGGCCAAGTGCTCTATCATCGACGAGCCGTAAAATAACCGCCCAGTTACTGCTTGATTGCGTGTTTCGTCCACATGGCAATGGACGGCGATACCGCGCGAGCGTGAGATGTCGTTGATTTCTTCCCAGAACGGCGTGGTAATGCGTTGTGGACTCATGGGCCCAAGAATAATATTTGTCCGCCCTTTGTATCCTTGCCATTTTGCATACAGATCATTGAACTGCGCGATTTGCGCTCGATAATCGGGCGCGGGCGATGCGTCTACATGCGCCAATTTATCGGCGGGCAGAATGTCACGCATGAACGGCCGGCCATCAGCGAAATTGGTATTGATGAAGCTTACTGTCACAACGCTGCGTAGTCCTGCATCTGCATAGGCGCGCACCGCACCTTCCACCGCGGCATCCACGAAGTCTTCTTTGGCATAAGAATTAATGACATCGTCCTGAATAGTCGTTACGCCGCTGCGCAGACTTTGAATGGCGACAATCATTGAGCGCAGATAGTTTTCCTCCGGACCGAGAGCGGGCACTCCGGAGGGAGGATAGGCACGCGCGAGCCATAGCTCGAGCGGTAGATTGTCGTACGCGCCCTGTTCGAAGCTTTCATTGGAGTGCATGTGGGCATTGATGAAACCCGGCATCACGATGCGGTCGGTGGCGTCGATAACCTCGTCGAAATCGGCTTCGACAAGCGAGTCGTGCTTTGGCGGCCAGGGCCCCACATCTATGATTCGGTCATTCTTGATAACTACATACCCTGGTGCGAAGCACCGGTCCGCGTTGTCGGCGGTAACAATGTGGCCATTTTTAATTAGTATGCGGGACATGGTCGGTTCCTTCGTGGCTAGGTTCTGGCTATCGATCGCGGTCGCATACGAGTTCAAGCTGCTGGCCCCACGGCGTGAGAAAGTAAATCCAACGACGTCCTGCCAGTGGATGTTCTTCCGGAAGCACCGAGGGCTCGCCTAACAGGCGTACATCAGGCTCGACCGCTAAGCGAGCTATCGCTGCATCCATGTCGAATACCTCAATGCAGAAATGGCTGCCTCCAGGATCGCAATTGCGTGACATACGGGAGCGTAGGTCGGGGCCGTAGTATTCAAAAAGCTCTAGTGCGACTCCCGCTAGTACAAGCTTGGCCAATTTGAAGCCTGCCCGCGGGTCTACGCCGAAACTAAGCGCAAAAGCTTCCGAGCCGTTTCCCGCCGCTTCACGTCGATACAGAAGATCGGCGCCAAACACAGAAACAAAGAAATCGGTCGCCTGGCGTAGGCTTGGAACGGTCAATGAGATGTGGTCAATAGCGCGGCAGGCCACCGCATCGACCGTTTGCGCAGGTGGTTCCGACGCGGTGGGAGTTAACACAGCATGCCGTTGCTGAAGCCAGCCTCGCTCATAGGGTGTCCGGAACTCGACGTCTAGCTTTAAATGCAGGATTTTCCAGACTCCATTGCGGCGCTCGAAGATATTCTCGTAGCGGCCTCCCATCCATAAGGCTTGGATGTTTTGGTAGGTACAGGGCTCGAATAGTTTCCAACGGCCTGTTGCGCGGTCACCTTCAACGGTTATCGACTCGTTGGTTAGATAGTGCACAGTGAACGTCAGTACGCTCGGACTCGACTCGAACATGGCGGCAATGGCCTCCATCCCGCGCACTTTGCCCGCTCGCGATCCCCCTGTTCCTTCCCAGATACCATCCGCCCAGAAGAGGTCGGCTACAGCACGCCCCCGCTTATCGTCGCAGGCCTGCATGTACTCGGCCTGTAGCCGTCGTACCGCATCCTGAGCTTCCAGGGTCTCCAGCCGTGCCGTTAAACGCGTCAAGTCGTTGTTCATAATAGTGACGGGAAATAAAATTGGATTTTAGATTGGATATTGGATAAAATACAGCTTAGACGAGCGAAGAAACCTTGTCAACGATAAAAGGAGATCGTATGTCTGCGCCTACACCCCTCACGACAACCGTCCACGACGTGTTGGATAGACGGACTCAAAAACGAGTTTCGCTGCGCTGGTCGGCGGGTATGCCGGCGCAGCATGCGCCCAACTGGCCGCCTGAGCAGGGCCGAGATATTGATGGCAGCGAATGGTGGTTGCTTCCAGCGTTGTACGATGCCGACGCACATGCGCCGCATGTGCAATTTGGCGTGCGCCGAAGCGACGCGTTACGTGCCCTCGCAGGCGGTGTCAGTCAAACAAATATTGCGGTTGCCTGGCAACTTGTAGCGAAATCCGATCTTGGGGCATTGGCTGAAGACATGGGGAGTGAGGCACTTGTGCGCATTGTCCCTTTGCTGTCGGTTTGGCCGCATGAGGACAGCGCTGGTTTCGGATCGTGGCTGGCTCGCCAAATTCGCACATGGCCCCAGAGTATGCCGCGCGTGTGCAAGTTTTATTCGGCTGACCCTCACCTCGAGCGTAATCTCGATGCAGCATGGGAACATGGCATCAAGCCGATGGTGTGGTGCGTCAACGATGCAGATTTGGAGCGCGTCGTTGCACACGCTGGCGAGCGCCCCCTGCATCTGCGCCACGCCACGTCAGCCCCCGTGGTAGATATCATGCGCCGCGCCCCTGAAGCTACCATTCAGAGCAGTCCGCACTTCATGCTTGAGTTGGCCAAGGGGAAGCATGAGAATCTGACGGTACTGCCGTCTCCGCCAAGTGAACAGGCTCGCTTAAGTCTAGTTTCCGCTTTTCCTGATCGCGTGGATGTTATCGCTAGCGACCACGTTTCTCCGCATTACGCCGGCCCGCCAATTAGTCCAGGGCTGCAGACTCAACAGCACTTTTTGCCTGCTTTATTAACGCTCTGCGAGCAGCACGGCTGGGATCTAGAGTCGATTTGGCAAAAAGCAACCACAGCGCCCGCCCATATCTTTGGCATGCCCGCCCCGCAAGACTTGTTGCTGGTTGATCCTACGCACGAAGAGCAGGTGCGCGCTTGGCCCTGGCAGACTCCAGATCGAGCACCTTTCGAAGGTCTGACGTTGAAGGGCCATGTGCTGGCTGTTCTGCGTGCCGATCAAGTGACATTGATCTAAAAAGGGAGGGTTACATGGAATACCGAAGCGTAGGACGCAGTGGCTTGGCAGTGTCGTCGTTGGGGTTGGGGTGCAACAATTTCGGCATGCGTATAGAACAAGCCGATGCCGACGCTGTGGTTGCGGCCGCGCTGGAGCACGGTATCACACTGTTTGATACCGCTGATATCTATAGTGGCGGAGAGTCGGAACGTATGCTGGGGCAGGCGTTAGGCAACCGGCGAGACCAGGCGATCATTGCTACCAAGCTGGGCATTGTGAAGGAAGGCCAAGCTCCGCGAGGTGGTTCGCGTAGCCACGTCATCCGGGCGTGTGAGGCCAGTCTTCGTCGCTTGGGCACTGATTATATAGATCTATTGTTCTTACATAAGCCTGATCCGCAGACACCCGTCGACGAGACCTTGGACGCGCTAGACTGTTTGGTAAATCAAGGTAAAGTGCGCTATATCGGCTGCTCCAATTTCAGCGCTTGGCAGTTGGCGGACGCGGATCATTTGGCCCGGAGTCACAGAGGTAGCCGCTTCATCGCAGCTCAAGCTGAATGGAGTTTGCTGGCAAGGGACATCGAGCGTGAGCTCGTGCCAGCGGCACTGCATTTCGGTACTGGAATTATTCCGTATTTTCCGCTGGCTTCGGGCTTATTGACCGGTAAATATCGGCGTGAGCAGTCTCTTCCCCCCAATTCGCGTTTAGCAGTACTCCCCGCATTTAGCCAGGTCATGACACCCGCAAACTTTGAATTGGTGGAACGGTTGGACACCTATGCACAAGAGCGCGGCCACAGCCTGCTCGAATTAGCGATGTCTTGGGTGGTTGATCGCCCCGGTGTGGCTAGCGTGCTATTTGGCGCTACCCGCGCCGAGCAAGTGCAGCAAAACGTCGCCGCCTCGCAATGGCAATTGACCACGCAGGATCTGGAGGACCTTGACATCATTATTGCCGCGCCGGCTCCTTAACTCGAGGCCAACAACCATGCCCAAAGTAGTGTTCGTGCATCACGACGGTTCCTCCACACTGGTGGAAGGACGCGCTGGAACTACGGTAATGCAATTGGCAGTGGATAATATGGTGGAAGGCATCGTGGGCGATTGCGGAGGCGCCCTCAGTTGCGCTACCTGTCATGGCTACGTAGACTCTGCTTGGTTGGATAGAATACCTCCAGCCTCTGAAACAGAGTTGGAGATGATTCCATGCGCCGTGGCTCCTAAAAATAACAGCCGGTTATGCTGCCAGATTGTCGTGGATGATGCTCTCGATGGGCTTATCATACGACTACCGGAAGCGCAGATCTGAAGAAAACGACATGTCATCACATTTCATGCAGCCAGCCAAGCCCCAGACCGTAACAGCGATTACAACTGATCGCCTGCGGCAGCTCATTCTTAACGGCGACCTAGGTGTCGGCGAGCCGTTACGCCAAGATGAGTTGTCGGCCCGTCTTGGCGTATCTAGAACGCCCTTGCGCGAAGCAATCATCACTCTTCAGGCCGAAGGGTTGGTAATTAACCAGCCGCATCGGGGCGCGGTGGTATACAAGCCCACTCGCGCGGAACTAGAAGAAATCTACGAGATCCGCATCCTGCTCGAAAGCCATGCGGCCTATCATGCCGCTCTGGCCATCACTGCTGAGCAGCTCGTTGAAGTAGAAAAAATCGTGCAGTCGATGGACGAATCGGATCGGCGTGCCGACCTGATCAACTTGAATCGCCAGTTTCGTGAGCTGTTCTATAGCGCCAGCGGAAAAATTCACTTGCTGGAAATCATTCGCTCGTTGACGCGTCGCGCTGAGCCCTACGTGAATTTACTGATCGGTGCTACCAAGCGTCCGTTCCATCGCAACCAGTTTAGTGATTTACTTGGAGCGCTTAGAAAGCGCGACGCCGAGCGTGCGGCCGACATCACGCGCAGTCACTTGAAGGCTACGGTCGAAGCAGTATTGCCACTACTTAAGAACTGAAAGGCAGCGCAGCATCGGCCGCATCACAGAATGAACTGCGTCAAGCCTTTGCCAAAAATTGGCATACCAGCTCATTGAAACGCCGTGGGTGTTCCAGAAAGGGCAGGTGTCCGCATTCATCCAGCGCCTCGAGTTGGGCCTTACGGAATGTCGTTACGGCTTCTCGTGCACGCTCGTAACTGGCGCGCGGATCTTGCTTACCCCAGATCAAGAGTGTGGCTGCTTCAATATGTCCTAGTTTGTCGTATACGTAGAAGGGTTCCGAAGTCGCGGGGTTCAACAGTGAGCTTAACAACGCCTTGTATGCGTCTGCTGCTCCCTCCCGCGCGTAAGCAGTTAGCTGGCTGAGCATCAGTTCGGATCCGTCCACGTGGTCGGAATAGCACAGATTTGCCAGGCGTTGCTGGCAGCTTTCCCACGTGGGTTTATCGAATGCGCTACCGCCATTAGCTAATGTTCGGCGCAGGGTAGCCGAAACCTCTTCGGGAGTTTGCACGGTGGTGGCACTGCCCACAATAACGAGGCGGCGCACTCGATGCGGCATGCGCAACGCCATCAATGCCGCAAGTTGGGCTCCAAACGAACTGCCTATGAGGTCGAAGTGATCCCAGCCCAGTGTGTCGCAGAGGTCCGTCAGGTGTTCAAGCATCGCTCCGATGTAAAGACGGCCCTGCGCGTCATGAAAATCAGTGTATCCATGCCCTAACAGGTCTGGCGCGCAAACCGAAGCCTGCGCGCCAAGTGCTGTGAAATTATGCAACCATACATCGGCGGAAAATCCAATAGGATGCAAAAGCATCAGGGGTGTGCCGCTACCAATTTCGCACACGCGTGTACGAACCCCACCTGCCTGTATGTAACGGATCTGCATGGCAAATGCTTCCTAGGTAGTGATGCCAGATACAACTTCGTGTCGAGTCGGTGTCCTTGGCAGCTTGTCGGTGCCGGGATAGAACACTAGATGAAAACCGTTGGGGTCGACAACTGAGCACCGCCGGTCAGGCTCAAGCAGGTATGTATAGGAAGGTCGATCGAGCTTCTGGTTAAATACAGGGGAATCTCCGCGAGCAAGAAACCAGACTGAATGTAGGCCAGCCTCGCTGACGTCGGCGCCAGCCTGGCATAAGGCCAGGCTGGGGTAATCATTGCCCGGCAACGCTAGCAGCGCCACGCCGTCACTTTCATTAAGCGCCAGCAACTGCAGGCCTCCGACCTCGGTATAGAACTGGACAGCCTTGGTTAACCCTCTGGTAACCAAGGTTGCGCCGCAAATCTCCAGGGCGTGCACGGGGGCGTCGGCGACCGGTTCATCCATGTTGAGTTCGGGCTCTATGCGCGGCGCAAGCGGCTCGCCGGCTGGATCCCAATTAATACTGATGAGCTCATTCTGGTGGTCGCGATAAAACTGGCGCCAGTCATTTACAATGTCGATGTAGAATTCGACTGCGTTGCCGTCCGGGTCGAATAGGTAAAGACTACGCGAAAGGCCGTGATCCAACGCCTTTTCGATGCGTATGCCATATTCTGCAGCGTCGCGATAAGCGTCGACGAGCGACTGTTCGCTGCCTACATGGAAGGCTATGTGATTCAAGCCTGGCGTGCGCCCACGCTCCATGGAGTTCTGTACTTTGCCGTCCTTGCCTATGAGGGGCTTATCGGAGACTTGCATGAGCCCAACATCGTGATGCGTAGCTCCGTTGCTCAGAAAACCTGCCTTTACGCCTGGCTCCCTGAATACCACGTTGATTCCGCAGAAGTCACGGTAAAAGTCCACGGACTCGTCTACATCGGCAACGAACAAATTAGCATGGGCGAACCGGTCCGGTTGGAAGAGGGCTGGTTTGACTGCTTGCATGATTACTCCTAGTTAAATGTTTGTTGCGAACCGCTTAGCGGAAGCGCCGCGTAATTTTTTTCTCTGCTTGTGACAGCAACATGTAGGCGAGCATGCCCACCATGCCTGCTAATAACGTCGAGCCCCAGAGCGCGCCGAGCGAATAACTTTGCATGGACGAAATCAGGAGCGGTCCTATGCCGGTGTCAAGCCCGAACCATTCGCCGAAAATAGCGCCTACCACGGCGGCCGGGGCCGCGACCTTCAGGCCGGCAGTGAACGTCGGCAGGCCCGCAGGGCCTTCCAAGTAAAGGAAACGTCGTTGCCGACTGGCCCCCAGTACAGTGAATAGGTCGTGGTGGGTGCGTGTGGCTTCGCTATAGCCAGAAAGCAGGGCGATAAAGATGCTAAAAAAGACGAAGAACGCGGCCACGGCAATGGGTAGATGGGCTCGTTCAATAGTAGCCATTAGGACGGGGCCCAGTGCAATAATGGGGGTGGCGTTGGCAATAGCGCCGAAGCGTACTATGCCGGCGCGTAGCACAGGCACCAATTGTGCCAGTGTGGCCAAGCACACACCGATAACTACGCCCAGAAGATAGCCGATGATGGCTGAACGACCGGTGATCATCAGCGCTTCAAAGTACAGCGAGCGGCCTGGTGTAAACAGCACCGCGTTTAGGATTTCGCTGGGGGGAGGCATTACCCCGTCGAAAAAACTAGTTCTCCCCAGCAGTTCCCAGATAGTTAGCAGTAGCAATGTGCCACATACTGGATATAGCGAATTGCGGTGATGTTGTAGATCCATCTTCTTACACTCACTTAACTTGGGTCCTGGACGGCTTCATGCCTCGGGCTGGTCATGGACTTGGGTTTCGATATCGTCCAGCGCGGCGGTCAATTCGTCGGATAGGCGATGGAATTCGGGGCTTCGCATGATGTCTGGCGTACGCGGACGGGGAAAATCAATGATGCGTTCCATCGCTACCCGACCGGGTCGAGGCGACATGACGACGACGCGGTCAGCTAAGAAGATAGCCTCGTCCACCGAGTGGGTAACTAGCAGCGTCGTGAGCTTTTCTTGGCTCCATAAAGTTTGCAGTTCGATGTTCAATCGGCGCCGCGTTACTGCGTCCAGCGCGCCGAATGGCTCATCTAGCAGCAGGATGTCCGGTTTGAGAACGAGCGCGCGGGCGATGGCTACCCGCTGGCGCATGCCGCCTGACAACTGGCGCGGCCTGGCTCGTTCAAAGCCTTTCAGACCCATCAGTTGAAACAGCGAGGCGATGTGCTGAGCGTCTGGTGTGCGTCCAGCGATTTTGAAGGCCAGGGCTATGTTGTCCCAGGCGCTGAGCCAAGGCAACAGGGCGTGGTCCTGGAAGGCAACACCGAGCCGATTGCCGTGTAGCAATGACTTTGGGTCGTCGCCGTCCTCCACCAGCACGCGCCCTGCAGTGGGTGTTTCGAGGGCAGCTATGAGCCTCAAGATGGTTGACTTGCCGCAACCAGAGGGCCCGATTAGCGCTAAAAACTCGTGCTGCCTGATGGTGAGGTCTACGCGATCAAGCGCCAGGAACTCCTTCGTGCCGTCGTTGAATTGCTTGCTGACCGACTCCAGCCGAACAAAGTCCTTTTCGGATGTAGTAGTGCCAGTTGTGGTTGCCTTGTAGGCTCCCAGCGTCGGAGTAATCGCTTCTTTCATGAGTGCCGGTTGACGTTGGATGGGCATGCGTTTCCTTACGACAATAGGGTTGTACGATCGCCGAAGGCTTCTTCGAGCAAAGATGTATCGACGTAGGAATCTACATCAGGCAGATTGGATTCGCCTGCTGCGGTGAGCCCTCGATAGACAGGCCCCGAGATATGCGTCTTGTCGAGCCATAGCATGCCTTTCTTACGAGTTAGATCACTTTGAGTAAAAGGAGTCAGTGCCTCATTGACTTTGAGTTCGTGAGCCAGTTCCACTTTTGTCGAGCCAGCATATTTTTCAACTACGAGCTTGGGTGCGATTGCGGTGTCCTTGGCGTTCATTTCCCAACCCTTGATTGATGCGCGCAGGAACCGCAGCAAAGTGTCTCGGTTGTTCTGGATAGCGTCTGTTCTTACAACTATGGGACAGGTATAAGTGTGCAGGCCCAGATCGGCATATAAGATGAGGTTCGTTTTTACGCCTCTCTCAGCCAGTACTAAGGGTTCGGAGGTTGCATAGACACTGATCACGTCGACGTCCCCTCTAACTAACGGCGCCGAATCGTAGCCAATGGGCATAAAGCGATAGGAGTCAGTTGGCATGTTGTTAATTCGGAACACGGCGTTCAGTTCGCGTTGGCGACCTTGAGCTGCGCCGATTCGTTTCCCACGTAAATCTTCAGCGTTGCGCAGCGGCAAGTCTTCGAGGCTAATCAACGCTAGAGGGGAAGTCTGGAAGACTGTGCCGATAACCGTCAACTTGGCGTCCCGCTGTATCGCTTGGATGGTGCTGGTCAGGAATGTGGGTAGCCCGGCAGTACCCATGCCGCCGGCCAACACCTGTTCCACGGCTTGCATATTCGGGCCGCCAGGCAGAAACCGGACGTTAACCCCTTCATCCTTGTAGTAGCCGAGTGAGTCGGCGATGTAGAAGCCAGCGAAGTCAACGCTGGGTATCCAGTTCAATTGGAGTGAGACGGTATTGTCTTGGGCTGCCAGCACGACGGATGGCCCAAGCAGCTGCAGGGCTGTACCGCCCAGTGCGGCGGCACCGGCGGAACGCAAGAATTTTCTACGGTTGGTGTCGGTTGCTCGCATGGTTTGCTCCTTGTTGTCAGTATTCGAATAGTGGTGTGTGAGATCGGGCGTTAATCGATCAACGAAAACGCGATGCTATGTATCGCTCCAACAAGGTCGCTGAACCGAAGACCAAGAGCGAGAAGGCGATAGCCAACATGCAGATGCTCCACGCTAGCTCTGTATCCATAATTTGTTGCGCTAGTGCCAGACGGTATCCCAAGCCCTGCGTACCCAGCAGCCATTCGGCAGTGAGTGAACCCAGCACGCTTAGCATGGCGCCTATGCGTAGAGCGGTGGCTACATTAGGTAATGCGGCCGGTAATGCCAAATGCGTGAATCGGGCATGTCGGCTCGAGCCGAGCACGCTGAATAGGTCGTCGGAGCCAGGCGGGACGGCATCGAGCCCGGAGCGAGTAAGTACGAAGGCGGGAAAGAACGTGATCAGGGCCGCAATGGCCACCACGGCGGCAGTGTTGAAGCCGAAGATGGACGCGACAATAGGGATCAGGGCGACTGAGGGCACGGCATTTATCAATACCACTGCAGGCGTAAGCATTCCGCCTAACAGAGGAGAGAACCAAGCGAACGACGCCAGTGCGACGCCCATCAGCATTCCCGCTAGCAAGCCAGTACCGATCACTGCACTGGTTGCGAGCATATCGGGTACGAGTTCGCCGAAGTAGCTCACCATTCCCTTGAGCGCTAGCCAAGGAGACAGGGCTACAAGTTGCGGTACTTCGTCGATGACGATCCAAGCATGCCACAGGGATATCAACAAGAGGAAAGGCCAGATGACGTTAAGCAGATTGGCCAGTGGGCGTCCCCACGGGGCGTTGCCTGGACGATGCGTTGTTGTCATAGAGATATTGCTCCTGTTTCCATTTCGAATTTTGGGACCCGCGGAACTTTGTTCTACCTCCTCAAACGGACGTCTCCATCCATGAGTAAGTATATTGTGCACAATATCCAAAGTTCGCGAAATAGGGTTTCCCCTCGAAACGGGAAAACCCCTATGAAGATATTGTTATTGCGGTAAAAAGGAGACGGTGAAGCCGAACCAGAATATTTATTTAATATTCTATTTGCTATTTCGGCCAGTATGGTTTCTATTGCACGGTACTTTCCGAGAGGGGCAGAGCCCACATTAGGTAGGGTCGAGCGCCGATGTTGGTTTGCAAGCCGTAGATGCTTCAGCCTCTGACTTTGGGACTTCTAGAGATTGATTCGTCTCTGAATAGAATGATGGTCGGTTAATGAAGTCGCGGTTTCTTGCGGTCAGGGTTCCATGGAATCAAGCCTGGACTTTATGCCATCTTATCCAGAGAGTTGGGAAAATGCGTGTCAACCAAGACTTAATAGTAATTTTGTGTACAATATCCAAAATATAATCTGACGGAATGTGACTTAACTTGGAGTGTCTCGTAACTTGATGATTCAAAAGAATAAAATAAACTCACTGGTCAAAATTTATTGTATTTAAGTTTCGGTGGGTGACTCGCTTTAGAAACGCTACTTTCGTACTCGCGCGTTCACGGCAAGCTCGAGCCCACGTCGGACCGTTCTCGAAATCCGGGTTGATACCCTAGGGGTTACGGATGCCCGCCTCAAAGCAACTGGGAATCAGAAAAAAAGGAGTCATTGTGAGTCGAATCGTCGTTGTCGGTGGTGGCCACGCTGCCGCCCAGTTATGTGCCAGTTTGGTTGAAGCCGGTGCCGGCGACCGTGTAGTGATGATCACCGCTGAGTCGCACGTGCCCTATCAGCGACCGCCATTATCTAAAAGCTATTTGAAGGATGCGGATGCTGCACCGGCTTGGCTGCGCGCTGAAAGCTATTATTCGACCCATGGCGTGACGATAAAGTTGGGTACGGAAGTTGTCGGTGTCGATAGGCAGGCACGGCGGCTGTCGCTTAGTGACGGGACGCTTCTGTCGTATGGCCAGTTGGTATTGGCAACGGGCACTCGTGCTCGGCCATTGCCCGACCTGGACACAAGCCAGTTTTCTAATGTTCATTCCCTGCGCACTATTGCGGATGCCGATCGCTTGAGAGCTCAGTTTGAGTCGGCACAGCGTGTCCTGGTAGTGGGGGGTGGGTTCATCGGGCTTGAAGTGGCGTCAACCGCAGCACAATTGGGCAAGCGCGTTACCGTGCTTGAAGCTGCGGGACGATTGTTGGGCCGCTCGGTGTCCGAGCCGATTGCGCGGTTCTTGCATGCTCATCATAGTCTTCGTGGGGTAGAGCTACTCCTCAATAGCCGAATTTCTCAAGTCAATATTGAGGCCGGTCGCGTGGTATCGGCGCAGGTGGGTGAGCAGACCTTGCCCACCGATCTAATGCTTGTCGGCATCGGCGCTGAACCCAACGACGGTCTCGCCCAGCAAGCGGGCCTGTACTGCGACGACGGCATTGTCGTCGACTCGCACTTACGCACTGCAGACCCGGCAATATGGGCCATGGGTGATTGTGTCCGGTTCCCCTCTCATATACTGGGGCATCTGGTTCGTCTGGAATCTGTACAGAATGCGAATGATCAGGCCCGCTGCGTCGCTGCCAACCTTCTCGGAAAAGAACAGAGTTATGGCGCGTTACCCTGGTTTTGGTCGGATCAAGGGGACATACGCCTGCAGATTGCCGGGCTAGCTCAGCCTAAGTACGAATATGAAGTGCGCGGAACTTTCACGTCCGGCAAATTCTCTGTCCTGGGTTTTGAGGGTGACGTGCTCAAGGTCGTCGAGTCGATCAATATGCCCGCGGATCATATGGCGGCCCGCAAACTGATTGCTGGTGGCAAGCCTGTGGATCGTGCTTTGGCGGTTAATACTGAAGTACCGTTGAAATCGTTGGACGGGGTGGCGGCTTAAGTGGTGCCGTTCCGGCCTATTTCGAAGTCTTCACAACGGGGGGAACAACCCAATCTCCGTTCAGCATTTCGTTTTTCGGCCAATAAACGCGCATGACCAGATTGAATGGCTGTTCTTTGTCTTGAGGGGCAGGCAGCCAATTGTTCTGCATGGCTCCGGCCGGAGCGTCTGATTGGATATAAATGGTCAGAGAACCATCGGAGTTTTGTACCAGCCCGTCTCTGCTGCCGATGGCGTATCGATCAATCGGGTTCACTACCAACGCTTGATCAGAATCGTAAAGGGTTAGCGACCAGAATGCGTTTGCAGGCGGCCATTTGCCTGCCTCGAAAGACAGAGTGTATTGATGCTGAGACGATAACGGTTCGCCGGTACCGTCAATCGCTGTACGCGGATACACGGCATCTTCGGGCAGATTGGCCCCCAACCCTACCAATGCGGTAATCGCACGCATGTCGTAGTTGTTTTTGTACGAGCCGATCTCGCTCGTCAACACCGTCCAGCCATTGACAGGGTCGGCCCCACTGCGTGATGCAAGCTGCAGTAGCCGCTCACGCCCGATCCTGTAGCCGGCTTCAATGGCTGCTGCCTGCGCTCTCGGCAGGCTGGAAAGATCAAAAGGCTCTCCAGGAACAAAGCCCATGGTTGCAAGCCTTTCTAGTATCGCGGCATCGTAAGTGGCTGCAGGGTTACGCGACATCAGCAAAGACAACTCTGCAAAAAATTCTTGTGCGCTGAGCTTATCGACTTGCGAAGCGGGAGGCGTGGAAAAGTCGATGCCTTCCTCGACGGGCACGTTAGTAGGTGGTGTATAAGCTGTGCCCCAGTTTGATAACGGGATCAGCTTTAGTTGTTCCTGGAAGGCGTGGACGTTCGGCAAGTCGGCGTCGTCAATAACCTGGGTTCTACCAGTGATCCACACGAGCGCAGTGGGTGATGGGATGTGCTCCAAACCAGCAGGAATCTCTCCGTTCCAGTCTGGCCCGCTCAAAAGAAAGTCGCGTGCTTGCGGCCCACGTGTGCGCAGCCCGGGTGAATCGAAAACGTTCGTCCAGGCGTCGAGCATCTGAAGCAAGTAGTATCTGGCGTCAGCGCCGGTCGGCGCATAGTTGCGCGCATCCGGCACAGCAACCACGATGGGTTCCGAAGATAAATCAAGCCATGCAATCGAGTACAAAGTGTCGACGTTGGGCGAGACTACATCCTTGAAATCAGGGTCTGGAAACGTCTTGATGTGCGCATACTGGTTCATCGGTGCGCGCGACCCCTCGGTGCCTGGCACGGCGGTCGAAACTTGTCTTGTACGCTCCATCAATACCAGTGGATAGCCGTAGGTGTACGCGTCTTTCGCGTTCGCGCGTAACGAGTCAGTGTCGGTGTCGGTGTCGGTTCCTGAACCGCTGCTACATCCGACCAGGGTGAAGAGAAGAAAAATAAAAGATAGAAGTCTCACGACGCCAAGCCTTTTTATAATTATTCGAACGCCCTGCAAAAAAGCGAGCTAGGTATATTAAAAATTAGGACAAAATTAGTCCGTGATTATGCGTTCGTATGAGGGGGAAGTCCAGCGTTACGCCGTTAAGTGCGACCGCGTGCCCGAAGTTGGATGTTTATTGGGTTTGGTAAACTCTCGGCAAGCTCACTAACTTAGGAGCGTGGCGTGTCTAAACAGACGAATCGCCCACCCTTGCAGTCGGCCTGGGTTCCAGAGCCTCCCCATTTGTTTTCCAGGGGCAGGCCTTCAGACTTAGTCTTTCAGACCATCCGGTCCGACGACGTTGCGCCATCCGAACGCTACCACTTCTGGACGGGGTCGCAAGTTCGAAGCGTGAAAGTCGACCCGCCCGATCCAAAGCAACGACAAGACTTCCGGGCCAAGATCGTTTCCATGGTCTCACTGACAAAAGAGATGCACTATTCGTTCTCTGATGGCTTTAGCGGAGAGCGCTGTGCTCAGGCTGCGCGGTCGAATAATGAAGACGATCTTGCTCTGCTTTTTGTTATCGGAGGCCGGATAAAAGCGGCTTTTGATCGGGAAGGTTTTGTCGCCAACGCCGGCGACTTCTTCCTGTATGACTCACGACTGCCACAGAGGGTAGAAGTCTCTCGCCACCAGTTGGTGCAGATCGATCTGCCCAGGTTAGCCCTGCAAGCCATTTTTGCAGGCAAGACTCCTACTCCGGCTCTGGTGAACAGCGCCCTTGCCAGTAGCGGGCTGTCTCCTTTGCTAAAAACGCACTTGATGCAGTTTCCCAATGCTGCGGCGCGTATGGCCACGCAAGAGCGGCATGCCATGCTGGAGGCCAGTGAGGATTTTGTGTTGGCCATGTTGCGCGGTGCGATGCAGGACAAGCTCAATCTGGAGGGGGGGTCCGAGAGCACGCTGATATTCACTGCACAGCGATTCATTGAAAAGCATCTCGATCATCCCTCTCTGAGCCCTGCATGGATTTGTGCCGTAACCAACTGCTCGCGGGCGACTTTGTATCGGGCATTCAAGAAGAATAATTTGACTGTGGCGGGTTATATACGAGAGCGCCGCTTGCAGCGCTTGTACGATCTGCTGCAAACAGCGTGTGACGAACAGCCTATCGCGAAGTTGGCGCAGCGCTGCGGCCTGCTCGACCCCGCCAATCTTAGCCAGCTGTTTCGTCGGCGCTTTGGTGTTAGTCCGCGCGGTCTTCGGGAAGGGCGCCCTCTGTCTGAGAATCCGCCTTGAGCCTCTTGCCATGACAGAACTGTTGAGACGAAAACAAGGTGGTGTGAGACGCCCTCACTACATAGTTTGCTGCCGGTAAGCATACATTGCTAGAGACGTAATCATGTGTACGCTCAAGGAGATGAAGCATGTCTTGCCAAGATCGCCCAGCAACGCCCGGCTACTTCAATATTCAATTTGTCTTCGCGGCATGCGTCGTGCCGGTAGCAGGTATTGGTATCCCTTCGGCTGTGTGGGGCTCCACGGTAATCCTCCCTTTTTTAACGGTCGTTAAAAGTAGAGGTTAGGCGGCCAAGGC